>JBOFFD010000991.1:0-3853 GCA_051648425.1 Planctomycetia bacterium | reverse complement strand
GCGAAGGCGCCGGCGGCATGGGCGACGTCGAACTCTTCGTCGACCTTTCGGAAATCGTCGGCGTGATGTCGGCCAAGGGCGGCCAGCAGTTCGCCGCCGGCGCCGCCATCCTCGGCCTCAACAGCTTCCAGTCGGCCGGGCTTTCCGTCGCCTTCAACCGCGACGAATTCGAGGCGATGAGCCAGCTCTTGCTGATCACCGAAGGCCAGTCGGCCCTCTTCAACCTGTTCAACTTGCCCGTGAAGCCGATGAAAGGCCCCGAGCCCTTCGTGCCGGCCGCCATCGTCAACTACTCCACCGTCAATTGGAACGTCGACCTCTTCTACTCGACCCTCACCGGTCTGGTGAACGCGGTCAACCCGAACGGCATGGAACAGGTCGACGCCATGCTGGCCGGCCCCGATCCGGAAAAGCCCCTCGTCAACCTTCGCAACGACGTCGTCAAGCCGCTCGGCGACCGCATCTCGTTCGCCAGCGACATGATCGAAGCCGAGGGCCTGCCGGTCTCGCGCGTCTGCATGTTCTGGTCGCTCGACGATTCGACCCGCTTCAAGGAACTGATCGAACGGCTGCTGGCGCTGGGCGGCGAAGCCCTGCCGTTGCAAAAGAAGAGCGTGAAGGGGAACACGGTTTACACCTTCCCCGCCGGCGACATGCTGGCCGCCCAAATGCCGATGCAGGGCATGGCGCTGCCGATCGACGTCATCGGCTTCACGGTCACGAAGACGCACTTCATGCTGGCCACCCACGTCGAAATCCTCGACCAAATGCTGAACGCCGAAGAAGGCGCCGGCCTGGCCGAAAGCCCCAAGTTCCGCAAGATCGCCGCCAAGCTGCCTGAAAAGGTCAGCGGCTTCACGTTCGTCGACTCGGAAGCCCAGTCGCGCGCCGGCTACGACGCCTTCGCGTCGGGCAAGGTCGCCGAACAGCTTGAAAAGGCGCTTGAGCAGAACGAAGAGGCCGGCGAACTGCTCAGCGGTTTCGTCGAAGTTCTGAAGGGCGAAGACCTGCCGGAATTCGACGAAATCAAGAAGTACTTCACCCCCGGCGGCAGCTACGTCGTGATGAACGAATCGGGCGTCCGCATCGTTCAGTTCACGCTGAAGAAGTAACCCCCCGGCGGGATTCCCCTGTCGCCGAACCGCTTCTTAGTCAAAACCAACCCGCCGGGGCCGACGGAACTTACATCCGCCGGCCCCGGTTCATTTCTTGCGAGCGTTCCGCTGAAAGCAGACAAAGAGGTTCTTATTGGCCGACGCTTTCCTCGGCGGCGCATCCACTGCTTGCCGACCGCCGACGCCCAGAAAACGGGAGCCTCTGAGACTCACTGCGTCGACCCGGCGTTTCTGAAATTGAAGAGCACGCTCCACCGCTGATTCACGGCCCAATGATGGAGGCGATTTCTCGTCGCCTTCCATGTACGTCTCGTCAACCTGTCGTCCCTTGTCACGACGTTAAAAACCGGCCTTGCAGCAAATCCTGCACGTTCTTATGGTCTTGCCGCACCGCTTGGAACGACCCCTGGGAACGTCCTTCACCAGTCGACAGGGGTTTGGAAATGCCGACGTTTCGTCAATGGGTTCGTTCCGGGGTTTTGGCCGTTTGCGCGGTCGCTCCATCCGTCGCGGCCGCGGACGCCGTGAGTTGGATCAACGGTTCCATCGCTCGCTACACGCTGACCTCGAACGGTACGGAAGCGACCTTGACGTTCGGTCCCGGCGTCGTGGATTACGTGGAAACCATCGGCGGCGACGTCACCGCCGCCTTCGCGCCCGGCTTGGGCGTTCAGTTCGGCGATTGCCGCTTCTTCACCGAAACCATCGACTGGGCCTTGTTCGACGGCCCGTCCCTTCCGCCCCCGGACGACGAAGGCGAACCGGGCGGCGAACCCCCCGCGCCGTACACCTACGTCGCCGCCGCCAGCGACGGCGCGACCATCACCGACGGTTCCGGTTCCGCCAAATTCGGCCTGTCGATGGGAACTTACGATTCGCCCGGCCAAGCCAACCTGTTCGGCATGGCCTCGCTGGAAAACAATGACACCGGCCTCGACTTCGGCCTTTTCGATCCGGCCGCGCCGCAGGATCTTTTCTCCGGCATGGGCGGCTTTTCCATCAACCTAACAACGCCCGAAGGCTTCGACTTCGCCGCCTTCCTCGACTCCGGCGAATCGCTGACCGGCGACGCGACCTTCTCCCTGTACAACGGCGCCCCGTTCTACGCCTTCCGCGACTTCGAGGACTTTGAAGACTTCATCGCCGCCAGCGGATCGCCCGTTCCCGAACCGGCCTCGCTGGCGGCTTGGGGCCTGGCCGGCTTGGTCGGCTGCGGTTTCCGTCGTCGCGCGACGCGCTCGGCCCACTAAGTAAACACCGGCCGTGGGCAGTGACTTTCGATGCCGCAACACGGGCGCGGCGGATTTCCCCGCGCCCTTCCCGTCGACCATAGGTCGCCCATCGTTCCCCTTCCTTTGAAGCCCCCGAACAACGCCGTTCGGACTCCTCTTGTCCGGCCCTTTCACCGCGTCGCACCTCGGGCCGTCGTCCTGACGGACCAGCGACGGAAAAAGTGAAGCCGGGCTGCGGAACCAACGGACCGAAATGGCGGACGTCACGGCTCGATCGCCCTCCAGAAGCATGCGCCGCCCCAGATCGCGGCGTCGGCTTTCTTGTCGGTCATCGTTTCAACATGGAAGTCTTGACCCGCAATGGGCCGCAGGGTATCGACCGTCGCCCTGCTTGCCGCAGCCGATCCCGACGCCTGGGAACGACGGACCGAGGTGGTTTTTTCGTGGACGATCGACGCACCGCCGACGACCGCCGCTTCGGCTCGACCGAACTCAGCCCCGCCGTCGAACGGACGACGTTTCTCGCCGCCGCCGTCCTGGCGGCCTGGGCTTGGTTCGCCGCCGACCTCGCGGCCGCAGAACCTCGCCCGCTAATGACGACGTCTCCCGCGCCGATGCTGCACCCCATCGACGACGCCTCTTCTCGACCGCTCGAACTCCTCGACGCCCCGGCGGTCTTTCCACCGGCGCCGACCGCCCCCGTCGTCGAACCCGGCCCCCGCCCCGAATGGCTGCCGCGCTACACGATGGATCTCGACCTCGACACCGCCGGCTTGTGTGGCAAGGTGCATGAAGTCGTCCAATGGACCAACCGGGCCTCGATCCCCGCCGAAGAACTGGTCTTCTACGTCTACGCCCGGCACAAGCCGAACGAAGAGCAGCGGCTCAATTACGAACGGACGTTGGAATCGTTCCGGTTGTCGCCGCGCACGGCGATGGACCTGGAAGGCCGGCGAATTCACTTGACGAAGGTGACGAGCGGGAACGTCGATCTGAAATGGTGCTACGACGCCGCCGTCGACACGCTGTTACACGTCTCGCTGCCCAAGCCGGTGCAACCGGGCGAGACGGTGGAAGTGACGCTCGATTTCACTTTCACGCTGCCGGAAGTGCAGGGACGGTTCGGTCGGTATGAAGGCGTGACGACGCTGGTGAATTGGTATCCACTGGTGGCCTATTTCGACGACAACGGCTGGGACGCGCCGCCATTCGTGGGTTGGCATCAACCGTGGCTCAATGAAGCCGGCCGCTACACCGTGCGGGCGACGATCAAGTCGGGCGAGACGGCCGCCGGCGGGGGTACGTTGGTTTCGACCGAAGCCGCCCCCGACGGCGGCAAGGTGCTCACCTACGTCGGCGACGGCCTGCGCGATTTCGGGCTGGTCGTCAGCAAACGCTTCGAGGTCCACGAGGCGACGGTCGACGGCGTGCGCGTGCAGATCTACGCATTCCCCGAACACCGCTGGTACGCCCGCTTCGCGCTCGACACCGCCGCCGACACCATTC
>JBOFFD010000990.1:0-2288 GCA_051648425.1 Planctomycetia bacterium | reverse complement strand
GCTGCGACGCCGTGCTGCTTACGCGCGGCGCCGGCCGAGCCACTCACTTCCGGCTCATCATCATCCGCATCGGCAAGGGGTTTGAAGACGTCTCCCGCTACGGCTGGAGCATCGACCTGCAACCCGACGACCCGCAACTCGCGACGCTCTTGTCCGACTGGCTGCGCGAATGCACCGTGCAACTCGAAACCGACCGCATCGGCCCGAAAACATTCGACGAAACCGAGGAGCTGTAAAAGACGTAACGCAGGGCGGACCTCTGGTCCGCCTGTAAGGGCCACGGAGTTTCGACCTCGCGCTCCTCCGTGACGGACCGGCGTTTCGCCCTACACTCGATATCCCTTCCCAACGAGATCCGGACGTGGACGGATTTCGGTTCGCAGTTCACGGCCGAGCGTCATCGGCCGAGCGTCATCGGCCGACGGTCATCGGCCGACGGTCATCGGCTGACGGTCATCGGCTGACGGTCACCGGCCGGACGCCGGGTCGGAGTCGGGGGGGAGGTTGTCTTCGCCGATCAGTTCGCGGCCGCGCTTGCGCACCAAATCGGCGACCCGTTTGGCCTTCTGTCGCACCGCGCCGTCGAGGATGCCCAGTTTGGCCGCCAGCGCCGCCGAGGTTTTTTTTTCGATCCGCACCCATTGGAAGCACTGCCAGTCGACCGGCAGCACGACGAGCTGCACCTCGTCCATCGCCACCCGCAGCGCCTCGTGGTAGAACCGTCGCTCCATTTCGTCGTACGGGTCGACCGAGCGCTCGTCGGCCAAGTCGGCCGACAGGGCGTCGGTGATCGGGAACACGTCCTTCCGTCGCCGCCAGAAGTCGACCGCCCGCCGCTTGATGATCGCGTACAGCCACGACCGCAGTCGGCCTTTGCTTTGCGTGTAGTCGAACTCGCCCAACTGGTCGACGACGTTCACCCACACTTCCTGTAGCAAATCGTCGGCCTCGGCCGGGACGAAGCCGATCTTATGCGCGAACCGCCGCAAAATGCGGTTGTAGGTCTCATAGAACTCGATCCAGGCTTGGACTTCGTCCGGCGTTTCGTCGCCGACCTTCTGCGACCCGCGTCTTAGCAAATACTTCTGCACCGCCGACAATAGTTCCACCCGCGTCTGGTCGTCTTCCTGCTCTCCGGCCATCGGCGAATCTTTCTAAAATCGAGACGTAGAATCTCCGTCGCCGACTGGGTCGACGATCGGTGGGATTGGGAGGCGCGGCGGCGTCGCGGACATCGATCCTTAGTGTAGACAGTTCGCGAGAGAAGTGTACAAGCGTTCCTGCATTGATGGGTGAAAATGTGACGGCGGCGGCATCAAGCGAACGGTGATTCCGCCGTGCGACCCCACCATTCGGTTGACACGAACCCGCCCCGCCAACTTCGCTGCGCCGCGACCGCGAAGCCGGCGGCCGACAGTAGCGGCCGGGGGTCGGCCAGCCCCCGCGCGGGCAGGTCGGTCGTCAGCCGGAAGAAGCCGTACATCGCCGCCAGCCAAACGTCGGCTTCGACGCGGGCGCGTCCCGGCGGCGGTCGGCGGAAATCGCCCAGCAGCCAGTCGGCGTCGGCCTTGCAGGCGGCCGCCGTCCGCGGCACCAACTCGTTCAACAGCCGCGGTGGAAAACAGTCGAGAAAGAAGTGCGTCACGACGAGATCGTACTCGGCCGTCGGGTAGCTCCAACCCATGGCGTCGGCGTGATACAGCCGCACCCGGTCGATCGTTCCCGCCTTCCGCAGCCGCCGTTCGGTGCGACGCAACATCAAACGGCTGGCGTCGACGACGTCGACGACGGCGTCGGCGTCGACCGCCCGCGACAACCGCTCGGCGAAGCGGCCGTCGCCCTCGCCCAGAATCAACACGCGGCGGTGGCGGCGCGGCGAGCGTCGCACCGTCGGCAGGAAGTGGAACCGACACTTTTCGAGCGTCCGACCGAACGTCAGCCGTTCGAGCGGCCGATACCAGATCGCCAAGTCGTCGAAACTCATGCCGACCACCACCGGCCGACGACGACGGCGGGGGGCGTCAAGAGAACGGCGTCGGCCAGAACGCGCCGGACCGTCGGTCCGACGGCCGGGGGCAGCGTGGCGACCACCGCCAGCAGCACCGCCGACGCCGCTCCGGCGAGGGCGGCGGCCGCGCCGCCGACGGCGTAGACGCCGATCGACAACACGCCGCCGGCCGCGGCGGCGAACCAAGCCGGCCGAAGGACGGCGGGGTCGGCCGGGGTTCGCTCCCAGTGCGAAATGAAGAGGCCGTTGGCCCAGAAGAGGCCGGCCGCCGCCGCGGTTA
>JBOFFD010000989.1:0-2419 GCA_051648425.1 Planctomycetia bacterium | reverse complement strand
CGCGACGAGTTCAGGACTTAAGGAGGGCGGCGAAGCGTGGGTCACGGCTGAGTTCGTCCTCGCGCATCGGGGTGTCGTCGAGCAGACGGCCGATGATGCGGTCGGCGTCGATCCCTTGCGACTTGGCGGCGAAATTGGGAGCGATGCGGTGGCGCAACACCGGCTTCGCCAGAGCGGCCACGTCTTCGCAGCCGGCGTGGGTGCGGCCGTAGAGCAGGCCGCGGGCCTTCGCGCCCAGCAGCAGGTATTGCACGGCGCGCGGACCGGCCCCCCACGCCAAATGGTGGCGCACGTCGTCGGGCACGCCCGGCTGGCCGGCGCGCGTCTGACGAACCAGTGTCAGTGCGTACCGCACCACGGCGTCGGCGACGGGCGTCCGCAGCACCAGTTCCTGCAGGTCGACGATCTCGGCGGCGCTCAAGAGCGGCGCGATCTCCGCCTTGTTCGGCCCGGTCGTCCGCTTGGCGATTTCAAACTCTTCGTCGAAGGTGGGGTAGCGGACGAACACCTTGAACATGAACCGGTCCTGCTGCGCCTCCGGCAGCGGGTAGGTTCCTTCCTGTTCGATGGGGTTCTGAGTCGCCAGCACGAAGAACGGATCGGGCAACAGGTGGCGCACCCGGCCGACGGTCGCCTGCCGTTCCTGCATTGCCTCCAACAGCGCGGCCTGCGTCTTCGGCGGGGTGCGGTTGATTTCGTCGGCCAGCACCACGTTGGCGAAGATCGGGCCTTGCAGGAAGCGGAATTCCCGTTCGCCGGTGGCGCGGTTCTGCTCCAACACTTCGGTGCCGGTGATGTCGGCGGGCATGAGGTCCGGCGTAAACTGCACCCGCGAGAACGACAGCGACAGCGACTTCGCCAGCGTCGACACCAACAGCGTCTTCGCCAGCCCCGGCGCCCCTTCCAGAATGCAATGACCGCGACAGAACATCGAGATGAGAAGCTGCTCGACGACGTCGTGCTGCCCAACGATGACGCGGGCGATTTGATCGCGCAGCGTGCGGAAGGCGGTCTGCAACCGCTCGACCGCCAACAGATCGGCGTCGACGGGGGCGGGGTCGGAGGTGGTCAAGTCGACGTCCTTGGGGTGTGATTCCGGAAGTAAGCAACGTCGCCTTGTTAGCCGCCGCTTTCCTCAGCGGCGCGCTCTTGTCCTTCGAACGCCATTCACCGACGAAGGTCGGACGCGCCGCTGAGGAAAGCGGCGGCTAACGAAGACGCCTTGCTTGGACAGTCTATCGGCCTACTCGCAGCGGCACACCCAGTCCCAATGGTTCATCGTTGATAGATCGGCAGGCAGCCGCCGTCGAGCTGTAGGATGGTCAGGTTGAGGGCGGTCGTGTAGACGACGCCGACGTAACTGCCGTCCCAGCCGCCGTCGGCGGTTTGCTGGTCCATGAGGAGTTTGTAGACGCGGCGGCGGTATTCGTCCCATTTCGGGCCGCCGCGGGTGTACATGGTTTGGGCGTAATAGTAGTGGGCGTAGTGCCAGTGGCCGAAGCTGTTGGCCTGGTCGTCCTTGAACAGCATCTTGTCGGAATAGGCGACGAGCTTGGCGACCAGTGGGTTGGTGTATTCGCCGGCCGAGAACAGGCAGGCGACGGCGGCGGCGGTGATGGGCGGCCGGGGTTCGCCGCGGGTCTTCAGGCTGTAGCGCACGCCGCCCTCGGCGTCGGTGCAGCGTTCGATGTACTTCACCCCTTTGTCGACGACCTCCTTGGGAACCGGCACGCCGGCGTTGCGGCAGGCCCGCAGTCCCTGCATTTGGGTGATGGTGACGGAGCCTTCGTCGAAGCCGTTGCCGTCGCGCGCCGAAACGTACCCCCAGCCGCCGTCGACGGTCTGCGCCTTGCCGCTGAACAGCACGGCCTTCGTCAGCACGTCGACCAACTGCCGCCGGCGGGCCAAGTCTTCTTCTTCGCCCAGCACCTGCGAGAGAAAAAGCATGGCGAAGCCGTGGCCGTAGAGGTAGCGGGAATCGCGGTCGGGGTCGCCGACAAGGCCCGACGGCTGCGCCTGGGCGACGATGTATTCGACCGCCGACTGCACGTTTCGCGCGTACCGTCCTTGCAAAGTGGTGTTGCCGTCCAAAAGGAAGCAGATTCCCGCGAGGCTGGTCATGGCGACGGGGTAACTGGCGCCGGCGGCTTCCCACCGGCCGTTGCGCGCCTGGGTGCGCGCGAGGTGCTCCAGGCCGCGGTCGACGCACCGCCGAACGCGCGGATCGGTGCGGGTCGACGGGCCTTCGTCGGCCGCCGTCAAGACGCAGAAAAGCAAAACGGCGGTGGTCATGGTTCGTCATCCTGCCGACGTCGGCGCCGCCTTGCGACGGGATATCCCCAAACCTTGCGAGCCGGTACATTATACGACGAACAAACGGCTTGGAAGCCTTGTCCAAGTCAAGCGTCTTCGTTAGCCG
>JBOFFD010000988.1:0-1877 GCA_051648425.1 Planctomycetia bacterium | reverse complement strand
GCGGTGCGTGTTCCTTGGCGACGCTCAGCGACTGTCGCGCCGTCGACAGCAGGGTGGTCGCCGCCAGGCGGCGCCGCCAGAGGGCTTCGGCCGAGGCGTTCGGGTCGATCGGCGTCGCCGCCTCGACGCAGGCCGCCTGCGCATACAGGCCGACGCGCGCCGCGCTGGCGTCGGCCGTCAACGATTTCAGGCCCGGTTCGCCGGGCGCCGCGACGGTAAGATCGTCGATCGCCTGCTTCGTCTTTTCAAGATCCGTCGCGACGCCGCGGGCGCCCACCGGCGCCGGCAAGTTTTCCAGCCGGTCGACCACGCCCCCGACGAATCCCAACACGGGACGCAGCGCTTCCAATCTGAATGCGCGCAGAGCCGGGTCTTGCTCTGGTTCGGCGCCCACCGCGATCATCGTGTTTTCGACGTCGGCCAACAGCGCCGCCGCCGTCGCGTCGAACCGAGCTGCTTCCCCCGAACCCGAAACGTGTTCGGAACTCTTCACGAACAGGTCGTACAGCCGTTGCAGCCGACGGACCATTTGCTTCCAAACGACCAAGACTGCCGGGTCGTCGCGCGACGGCGCGTCCAGCGCCGTCCGCAGGCGAAACCCCTCGACGGCCAACTCGGCCGCCGCCGCCGGTACGATGCTGCGGTCGTTGCGCTCGGCGTCCTCGAAAAACAATTCGGTCCGTTGGACCCAATCTTCGGCGGCCGTCGTCGCTGAATTCTGGCTCAAACTTCGGTCTCCATTCCACTGTCGGTCGGCGTCGTGCCGGTGGGCTTCTGGTAATGCGTGTACTTATGCGATTTGCCGCGGACGAGGTCCGCCGGATACTTGACGGCGGCCAACGCCAACTTCTCGTGCAGCGACGCGGCTAGGTCGACGTTCAGAACGTCGGCGAGCCGCAACAGCGCCCAAAGCACGTCCGCCAGCTCGTGCGCGATTTCACGATGGGCCGCCGGGTCGGCCGCGTGGTCCGCAATCTCGGCGTCGGTGCGAAACCGAAAATGTTCCAACACCTCGCCCACTTCGATCATGAGTGCGACGCCGAGATCCTTGGGGTTGTGGAACTTTTCCCATTCGCGGGCGCGGCTGAAATCCAGCACCCAGCGTTTGAGGTCGGCGACGGTGGTAACGGCGTCGCCGATCGGTTCGCCGACGGTCTCGGTCGAAATCCGAGCTGCCGCCCGCGAGGTTTCATCGACTCCACCCACCGGCCAACGTCCTTTCCCGGGCAGCCCGCACCGATTCCTCCGGCGCGACCACGTTGTAGCGAATTTTAGACGACCAGGACCGCCCGGACGTCGCCAACCCAGCGGACCGGCCGGCCTCATTCTTGTAAGACGCACCGCTGGGGAAAGGCGGCGACGACGGCGCCTGGGGAGTGCGGCGGGATTGACGAAAACCTTGGGCGTCTTGGGCGTCGGCCTGATCGGCGCGTCGATCGGCTTGGCCGCGAAAAAGGAAGGCTCGTGGACGCGCGTGGTGGGCTTCGGCCGCCGTCGCGAAACCCTTGACACCGCGCTGCGTCTTGGCGCCGTCGATGACTGCGTCGTCACGCCCTTGGAAGACTTCTCGCTGGAAGCCCAGCGAAAGTTGGTCGAACTCGACTTCTTGGTCGCCTGCGGACCGGTCGATCGGTTGGCGGCGATGTTGGCAGCCGCCGGCCCGCACCTTCGGGAAGGGGTCGTCGCCACCGACGTCGGCAGCACCAAGGCCCGCATCGTCCGAACCCTTGAAGAAAGCTTCGACGACGGCCATCGTTGGTTCGTCGGCAGTCACCCGATCGCCGGCAGCCATAAAAGCGGTCCCGCCGCCGGCGACCCCGACCTCTTCCGCGACCGCCTCTGCGTCGTCACCCCCACCGAACGCACCGAAGAAAACG
>JBOFFD010000987.1:0-4923 GCA_051648425.1 Planctomycetia bacterium | reverse complement strand
TCGCGCGGCAGTTGGGCAAACGGGTGCGGTTCGAGCTGGTCGGCGAAAACACGCCGGTCGACCGCGACATCCTCGACAAGCTCGAAGCCCCGATCGCGCACATCCTGCGGAACGGCCTCGACCACGGCCTGGAAACGCCTGAAGAACGCGTCGCCGCCGGCAAGCCCGAGGCGGCCGCGCTGCGGTTGGAGGCCGTCCACCAGGCGGGCATGTTGGTCTTGTCGATGACCGACGACGGCCGAGGCATCGACCCGGAGCGCGTCCGTCGTAAAGTCGTCGCGCGGAAGCTGGCGACCGAAGAAGTCGCGGCGAAACTGTGCGTCGACGAACTGCTCGAATTCCTTTTCCTGCCCGGCTTCTCGACCGCCGAATCCGTCACCGAGGTTTCCGGACGGGGCGTGGGACTCGACGTCGTCCACTCGATGGCCCATGCGATGGGCGGCTCGGTGGAGGTGAAGTCGGTGCTTGGCAAGGGGACCGAATTCAGACTGAAACTACCGATCACGCTTTCCGTCATTCGGGCGGTGGTGGTCGAAATCGCCGGCGAACCGTTCGCCTTTCCGACCAACCGCGTCGACCGTTTGCTGTCGGTGCCGCGGACCGACGTCCGCGAAATGGAAAACCGCGTCTATTTCGAGTGGGAGGGAACGGCGGTCGGCCTGGTGTCGGCGCAGCAAGTGCTCGACATGGGGTCGCCGGCGGCCGAATCGGTCGACTTGTGCGTGCTGGTCGTCAGCGACCGCGCCGGCGCCTACGGCTTGGCGGTCGACCGGTTTCTGGGCGAACGCGAATTGGTCGTTCGGCCGCTCGACCCCCGGCTGGGGAAGGTGCCCGACATCCACGCCGCCGCGCTCATCGAAGACGGTTCGCCGCTACTCATCGTCGACGTGGAGGATATGGTGCGTTCGATCGACGGCCTGCTCAATGAAGGCCGGCTGCGCACCAACCGGTTGCAGGTGGAATCGGACCGGTCGTCGGCCCGGAAGCGCGTCTTGGTCGTGGACGATTCGATCACGGTGCGCGAGGTCGAACGGCGGCTTTTGGAGAACCAGGGCTACGAAGTCGACGTGGCGGTCGACGGCATGGACGGCTGGAACGCCGTGCGGGCGGCTCGGTACGACTTGGTGGTGACCGACGTCGACATGCCGCGCATGGACGGCGTTTCGCTGGTGACGGCGATGCGCGCCGACGCGAACCTACACGGCCTGCCGGTGGTGGTCGTTTCGTACAAGGACCGCGAGGAAGACCGGCTGCGCGGCCTGGAGGCGGGCGCCAACCACTACCTCACCAAAAGCAGCTTCCACGACAACACGTTTCTGAAGACGGTCCTAGACCTCATCGGCGCGCCGAAGGACTAAGACCTGCCGTCTTACTCTCCCGGCGAACGAAAAATCCTCTTCGACGTCGAGTCGAAGGAGCAAATGGAGGGTGGCCGTCCCCGTCCGCCACGGAGCGGCGTTGGGAAGGAAGCGCCCTCCGTTCCGACAAACGGCCGGTAAGGAGTTTCGTCCCAACGCCTCGACACGGGCGGACCAGAGTTCCACCCTATTACGCCGGCATGGATGTAAGTAGGCTGTAGGTGCCAGCGGACACGGCGTGCGAGCCGTCGCGGTACTACTTACATCCATGCCGACGTAATACATTCGGAGGGCGGCGGCGGTCAGTGGGCGGCCGGGGCGCAGGTGTCGCAGGTCTGGCACTGGCATTCGACCGGGCACTTCCGCCAGACCTTCCGCTTGATGACCTTCGGCGTCAGCACCGGCGTGCTGACCTTGATCTTCACGTCTTCCAGTTCGCGGGTGAAGTACGAAACTTCGTGGACGTGCTCGACCGGAACCATGTGCCATTTCAGCACCGGCACGAGCTGGGTGACGCAGGTGCGTTCCAGGCAGGTCATGACGTCTTCGACGATTTCCTCGTAGGTTTGCGGGCCGCAGGCTTCGGCGGGGCAGGCGTCGGGCGGGCAAGCGTCGGCGGCGCAACCGGCGGCTTCGCACCCGTCGGCGGCGCAGGTCGGCAAGTGGTGGATCACTTTCGTCTGCAGCGACGACTGCTTCCGCTCCCAGTGCGGCGTTTCCACTTCCTTCACGTCCGTCTGGGCGATCGGCTTGCACACCTTGCAGGAGACCTTCTGCTTCGTCTCCTTGATGACCGGCCGCTTGGTGGTCTTTTCCTCTTCCTTGTAGGTCACTTCGTAGACGGTTTCTTCGAATTCCTCGAGCTTCCAGACGAAGCACTTCGGGCAGGCGGTGCAGACGAGCGGCTCGTTCGGCTTGTCCTTGGCGAAAGAGGCGCCGGCGGTGACGAGGAGAGCCGCCAGGGCGAATCGGCGATCCATGCTGCGCATGAGGAGTCCTTTCCTGTGGTGGCAAGCGACGCGCGGAAAGGTGGGGTTTGCTCACGTCCTTCCGAGCGACAACAGAGGTTTCGACGGCGGCGGGCGTTCGATTCCAGAATTCCCCGTTGGCGAATGGCCGGCGGCGGCGGTCAAGACGCCGGACGTCCGGAGGAGAAGGTTGATGCCGGACCTGCGGAAAAGTGGGCGGAACGGAACGCTTCCGACGGTGGGGGTCGTAAGGGCGGGCGGACGCGCCGCGCGCGCCGGTTCCGCCGAACGCGCCGACGGGTTCGTCGGTGCCGGTTGCACCGAAAGCGATGGGCCGGAAGGGCGGGACGGGCGCGGGACCGTTCATCCGTCGTCGAGCGGCCGAAGCCGATCGGTCGATGTTCGGAAGGCGGCCGGATCGAATCGAAGGCAAGGTCGAAGCCCAACTACGCCGACGCACCCGGCCGCCGCCTCGATCATGGATGGATCGCGGATACCACGGAAGGAACCGCTCATGAGACTTTCTCGCCTTTGCGCAACGACGTTGCTTTTCGCCGTTTGCGGCGTCGCCTCGGCCCAGCCGGGCGTTCCGCTCGCCCCGCAGCAGCCGCAGGGGTTCGCCCCGTTCCCCGGACCGCAGTCGGCGGTGCCGGGCGTTCCCGTGACGACCCCGGGAACGGTGGTCGTCCAACGGCCGTATACCGTGTTCGACTTCTTCGGTCTGCCGCTCGGCGGCCGCTTCCTGCGCAACACCGACGCCGGCCAGGCCGTCGTCACCCGCACCCGGCCGATCGGCCGCCGGCTGGGCCTCGGCCCTTCGCTGCTGGCTCCCGAGTTCGCTTTCGAGACCCCCGGCAGCGCCATGCAGGTGGCCAACGAACTTAAGGTCGAAGAGCTGAAGAAGCCGCTCAAGATCAAGGCCATCCGCTTCCTCGGCACGAAGAACTGCCGTTGCGAGGAAAAGGTCGCCCCTGCCCTACTCGACGCACTCGACGACTGCGACGAGGAAGTCCGCTACGAGGCGCTGCTGGCCCTGCAGAACAAGTGCGGCGGCGACGAAAAGGACAAGAAAAAGAAGAAGCACATGTTCTTCCAGTTGAAGAAGCAGCACGGCTGCACCGACCTCGCCTGCACCACTTGCGACGAACACGGCGGCTGCGGCGGCGACTGCGCCTGCCTCGGCTGCATGTGCCAGAAGAAGGTGCTCGACCGGCTCAACAACCTGCTCTTGGAACGCGACGAGTTCGGCTGCCTGATCGAAACGTCGCCCCGCATCCGCGAGTTGGCGATGTGCATCATCGAACAGTGCCTGACGACCCGCGAACCGCCGCCGGAATTCCTGGCGCCGCCGAAACCGGAAGCGCCGAAGGAAGAGCCGAAGGCGAAGCCCGATCCGACCCCGAAGGCCCGCCCGGACGCCCGTCCGACCGAGAAGAAACCCGACGCCGCGACCACGACGCGGCGGGCGACGACCCCCGGCGTGCTGCCGGGTTCGTACGGACCGGCGGTCGCCACTCGCCGGGTCGCCCCGGCGGCCGCGCCGCCGGCGCTGTTGGAAGGACTGCCCCCCGGGGCGGTCATCACCGACGTCGACGGGGTTCCGACCGGCGCCCAGATGCCGATCGGCGTCGCCGGCGCGGCCGCCGGTGAATCGGCCCAGGCCGTTCCAGTGGAAGCCCGCCGCTCCAAAAGCCCGCTGACCAGCCTCTTCCGTCGTTAATCAACGAACGCCTTTCAACGGACGACGGTCCGCGACGGTGCAGCCGGCGCGGACCGGTTCGTGTCTTGGACCCTTCTTGAGAGACCCACCGCATCGGCAAATCCTCTTCAAACCGAAACATCCAGCGGCGTTTCGCCGGAAAACCCGCCAAAAGACCCATTTAGACTCAAGTCGCACTGCGTACCAACTATAACTCCCTCAATTGCATCAACCCACCGGCGCCGCCATGACGACATCGCTCGAATCCCCGACCCTCCCCTCCGCCGGTCGCGCTCGCGTCTTCCGCGGCGCCGAAGACCTGTCGCTGCACGCCGTCGACTTTCCCGCCGACCCCGACGCCGAACCGCTGGGCGTCGCGCTGGTGCTGCCGTTCACCGCCGGCCATGTCCGCCCGATGCTGCCGATCACCGCGGCGCTGGCGGCCGCCGGCTTCCACGCCGTCGCCCTCGATCCGCCCGGCCACGGCCGCAGCGACGGTCCCCGCGGCGTTTTCACCATGCCCGGCCTCTTCGACTCCCTCCGTCGCGTCGTCGACGAACTGCATGACGAACACCGCGCCGCGCCGCTTACGGTCGTCGGCAGCAGTTGGGGCGGCGATTTGGCGCTGCTCTTCGCCCTTTGGGAAGCCGCCGAACGAAACCGGACCGGTCGGCCGCCGCGCGTCGGCGCCGTCGTCGCCCAGGCCGCCGTCACGCCGTGGCAGCGCGACCTCTTCCGCACCCTCCGCGCCGGCGTCGGTATTCTGTTCGATCCCACCGGCGTCGGTCGAGAATTCATCGCGACGGCCATCGGCGAACGGCTCAGCGTCCCGTCGATTTTCAATGTTCAGCGGATGTACGACGACCCCGACCGCCGTCGGCGCTTCAGACGCGATCCG
>JBOFFD010000986.1:0-1762 GCA_051648425.1 Planctomycetia bacterium | reverse complement strand
CAGGAAGCAGGCGGGACGCCCGCACCACAAACAGCGGCGGGACGCCTGCACCATAAACAGACACGAAACGCCCGCACCACAACGCGGACGCCGCCGACGGTGTCGCGCCGCCTCGGTTTCTTACAATCCTCGAAAGCCTCGTTCCATCCCTCGGCCCGCCCCACCGACCAGCCTCCGCTTGAAAGGTGAACGCATGCGACCCGCCGTCCTGTCGGTCCTCTTCCTTCCAGCCGTCCTCTTCGCGGCCGACGACAAGCCGAATGACAAGCCGACTCCCGCAAAACCGGTCTTCCGCGTCGGCGCGTACGCCCAAGACGCCACGCCGGAACTGCCGATTTCGGTCAACGGCGGCATGACCGACCACAAGGCGACCAAGGTTCACGACCGCCTGCACGCCCGTTGCCTAGTCTTGGACGACGGCGCCACCCAGCTCGTTTTCGTGGCGGTCGATTCCTGCATGTTGCCGCGGTCGGTGTGCGACGACGCCAAAGCGAAGGCCGCCGCGAAGACCGGCATCCCGGCCGCGAATATGGTGATCTCCGCGACGCATACGCACTCGGCGCCGACCGCCGCCCCGGTCTTCCAAAGCGAACCGGACCCTAAGTACCCGGCCTTCCTCACGGAGCGCATCGCCGCGGGCATCATCGAGGCGGCGGCGCGGCGACGGCCGGCCAAAATCGGCTGGGCCGTCGGCCTCAACGCCGAGCAGGTGTTCAACCGCCGTTGGCACCTTCGGCCCAGCTCCAAACTCATCAGTCCGCTCGGTACCGTCGACAAGGTCCGCATGAACCCCGGCCCGGCCGTCCCGGAACTGGTCGCCCCCGCCGGCCCGATCGATCCGTACGTCTCGGTGCTGGCCGCCGTCGACCTCGAAGGTAAACCGATCGCCCTCTACGCCAACTACTCGCTGCACTACGTCGGCGGCGTGCCGGGTGAGATGCTGTCGGCCGACTACTTCGGCGCCTTCGCCGAGGCGGTCGCCGGCCTTATCGGCGCCAGCGACGCCCCTCCGAAAGACGGTGAAGCGGCCGCTCCGGCGTTCGTCGGCATCCTGTCGAACGGCACGAGCGCCGACGTCAACAACGTCGACTGGTTCAACGGCGTGAAGCCGAAGATGCCGTTCGAGCAGATTCGGCTGGTGGCCCAAAGCGTGGCGGAGTCGGCGGCCGCAGCCTACAAGCGCATCGATTTCCGCGACGACGTCACGCTGGCGGCCGCCCACGAGGAAATCACGCTGGGCGTCCGCAAGCCGACTTCCGAGGAACTGGAACGGGCCAAGGGCGTCCTCGAAAAAGCCAAAGGCCGCGAGCCGCGCGGCATGGACGAAATTTACGCCCGCGAAACCATGATGATGAACGACTACCCCGACCAAGTTCCGCTGTGGATTCAGACGCTGCGGGTGGGCGAACTCGGCGTGGCGGCGATCCCCTGCGAAGTGTTCGTCGAAATCGGCCTGGCGGTGCGCGAAACCAGTCCACTGAAACCCGCGTTCACCGTTTCGCTCGCGAACGGGTACAACGGCTACTTGCCGACGGTGCGGCAGCACGGCCTGGGCGGTTACGAAACCTGGCGGGCGAAGTCGAGCTACCTGGAAGTCGACGCCGAACCAAAGATCCGCGCGACCATCGACCGGCTGTTCCACAAGATCGCCCCGTAACTCCAGCCAAGCGACGCCGTCCACCGCGAATCGGCTCGCGCCCGCCTCTACAATCCCGGTGAAACAATCACCACCCCGGCTGGACCGGGCGTCCGACGGCGGACG
>JBOFFD010000985.1:0-1807 GCA_051648425.1 Planctomycetia bacterium | reverse complement strand
TGGCCAGCGGCAACCCCAACGTCATTTTGTGCGAACGGGGCGTCCGCAGCTTCGACAGCTCGACCCGCAACATGCTCGACCTGGCGGCGGTGCCGAACGTGAAACTTCAGTGCCACCTGCCGATCATCGTCGACCCCAGTCACGCGACCGGCCGGCCGGATTTGATCCCCGCCATGGCCTGCGCCGCGGTGGCGGCCGGCTCCGACGGCGTCCACATCGAAGTCCACGACTGCCCCGAAAAGGCGCTCTCCGATGGCCCGCAGGCGCTGCTTCCGGACAAATACGCCGCCGTCATGGACCAAATGAAACGGCTGGCCGAGGTCATGGGCAAGACGATCGGTTACGCGAATTCTTGACAGGATCGGCGGCGTTCGCCCCCGATTCCGCAGCCACTTCCGCGACAAGGAACGAACCGATGAAAGCGCGACGGATCTTCGTTGCCGGCAATTGGAAGATGAACACCAACCGCGAGTCGGCGGTGCGACTGGCGAAGGCCGTCGCCGATCTCGTCGGCGGTGTTCACGAAGTGCAAGTGGCGGTCTGCCCGCCGTTGCCGTACCTGCACGCGGTACATGAAGTGGTGGCCGGCACTTCAGTCGCCCTGGGCGCGCAGAACGTTTTTTACGAAACCGACGGCGCGTTCACCGGCGAAGTTTCGTCGGCGATGCTGCGCGACTGCGGCTGCAAGTACGTGGTCGTCGGCCACAGCGAACGCCGGCACGTCCTCGGTGAGACCGAGGAAACCGTCAACCGCAAGGTCAAGGCGGCGCTGGCGGGCGGCCTGTTGCCGATCTTCTGCGTCGGCGAGACCCTCGCCCAGCGCGACGCCGTCGAAACCGACGCCGTCGTCGAGGCGCAGATCCGCTACGGCCTCGTCGGCGTGCCGACCGAGGATTTCCGCAAAATCACCATCGCCTACGAACCGGTCTGGGCGATCGGCACCGGCCGGACGGCCACCCCGGAAATGGCCGAGGCGGTCCACAAGACCATCCGCGCCACCCTCACCCGGATGTACGGTATCGACCTCGCGGCCGACACCGTCATTCAGTACGGCGGCAGCGTGAAGGGCGACAACGCCGACGGCCTGTTGGCGATGCCGAACATCGACGGCTGCCTCGTCGGCGGCGCCAGCCTGAAGGCCGACGACTTCAACGCCATCGTGCAGGCCGGCGTGCGGGCCTCGGCCCGCTGATGACCCCCGACCGCCTACGCGACCTGTTGAGCCGGGTGCGCGACCATTCGACGACGGTCGACGAGGCGGCGGCGCTCTTGGCCGCCGAGCAGCCCCCGTCGGCGGCGGACCTCGGCTTCGCCACGGTCGACCTAGAGCGCGGCCGGCGGTGCGGCTTCCCGGAAGTCGTCTACGGCGAAGGCAAGACGCCCGCCCAGGTCGCCGCCATCTTCGCCCGCGTGCTGGAAGCCGAGCCGTCGCTGGGTTGCCTGGCGACGCGCATTTCCGCAGAGACCGCCGCCGTCCTGACGCAAGCGTTCCCGCAAGCGGAGTACGACCCCGTCGGTCGCACCTTCTGGCAGGGCGCTCTACCCAAAAGCCCGCGCGGTCGGGTCGTAGTCGTCACCGCCGGCACCACCGACCTGCCGGTCGCCCGCGAGGCGTACACCACCGCGCGGGTGATGGGCTGCGACGTGGAACTGGTGTGCGACGTGGGTGTGGCGGGCCTGCACCGATTGTTGCGGCACGCGCCGATGCTGGCGAAAGCCGACTGCCTGGTGGTCGTCGCCGGCATGGAGGGGGCGCTGCCCAGCGTGGTGGGCGGGCTGGTGCCCTGTCCGGTGGTGGCGGTGCCGA
>JBOFFD010000984.1:0-3060 GCA_051648425.1 Planctomycetia bacterium | reverse complement strand
CGCTCGCTCTAAGGCGGCGGCGGCTTCGGCGTGGTCGCCTAAGAGGTGCCAAAACCTCGCGAGCTGCTGCAAGCCGGGAACGTCGTGCGGGGCGCGGGCCGGGGTGCGGTCGCGCACCCGCGACAGGAGTGCCGCCAGTCGTTTGCGGCCTTCGGGCGTGACGCCGGCGGCCAAGCGCGAGATCGTTTCGCCCCAACGTTGGAAAACGGCCGGGTCGCCGTCGGTCAGCACCAGTTCGGCTTCCATGTGATCGAGGCCCGGGGCGGCTTCGCCGGGGCCGAGCTGCACCGGCGGCGTCGCGGCGACGGCGGTGCGCGTCGGGTTGGCGGCCGCGGTCCGTTCGCAATACGCCCCCCACAGGCCGCGCAGCGTCGCCTCGAAACCGCGAGTGAAACCCTGGCCGGCGCAGACGGTCGACTTCAGTTCCTCACGAAGTTCTTGGCGTAGAACGGCGAGACGCCGAGGGTCCGACGCCAGCCGCGCCGCCGTGGCGACGTACTGCTCGGGCGTCGCGGCGATCCAGTCGACCCGGCCGACCGCGCTAAGAACACTGGCCGACAGCCGGCCGCACGCCCGCCGGCCGCGCAGCGTCACGAGCGGCACCCCCATCCACAACGCTTCGCAGGTCGTGGTGTGGCCGCTGAACGGCTGGGCGTCGAGCAGGACATCAATGTCCGCGTAGCATTCCAGGTGGCGGCCCGCGCCGGTCGGGGGCGTCCGCAGCTCCACGCGGTCGAGCGGCAGTCCGCACGCCTGCAATCGCCGGCGGACGCCGTCGGCCTGGCTGCCTAAGAGCGTGTCGCGCAACAGGATCAAACGGCTGTTCGGCACGGCCTCTAAGATCGCGCGCCACCAGCCGAAGAGGACGTCGTTCAGTTTAAACAGTTGGTGATGCGAACCGAACGTGACGTAGCCGTTTCGTAACACCGGCGGCGGCGCGACCGGCGGCGACGGGTTCGGCGGTGAGAAGGTGGCGAAGCAGCCCGGAAGTCTTACCAGCCGTTCGGTCGCATGGTTCGGTTCGTGGGGCGGATTCAGAACGGCGTCGGTCAGTCGGTAGTCGACGGCGGGCAGGCCGGTGGTGTCGGGGTAGCCCAGGTAGGTGATCTGAACGGGCGCCGGGCGCCGGGCCAAAACGTCGAGCCGGTTGTTGGCGGTGTGACCGGCGAGGTCGACGAGCAGATCGATGCGGTCGCCCTGGATTTGGGCGGCGACCTCTGCGGCCGATCGACCGACAGTGCTGGTGTACGCCGCCGCCTGGCGTTTCATCCATTCGGTGGCGTCGTCGGGCGTGGGGACTTCGCCGTACAAATGGATGGTGAACTTCGTGCGGTCGTGGTTCTGCAGAATCGGCAGAAAGAAGCTGGCGGCGGCGTGGCGGCGGAAGTCCGGCGACAGATAGCCGACGCGCAACGGCCGTTGCGGGTCGGGCGGGTTTTGGTACGGCGCGGTCGGCCACGGGGCGGCGGAACAAAAGCCGTAGCCGACATGCTCGGTCAGCACGTCTTCGGGTGAAATCGCGGGGTCGTAGAGCAGCGTCAGCAGGTAGTTGCTGTGCAAACCGGGTGCGGCGTTGGGCAGGTCGAGCGCCCGCCGAGAAACGGCTAGGGCGTCGGCGATGCGTCCCTGCGCCTTGAAGACTTCCGCCAAATTCATGTGCAGGCCGGCGTCGTTCGGTGTAACGGCCAGCGCCCGTTGGAACGCGGCCTCGGCTTCTTCCGGCCGGCCCAGATGTTTCAGCGTGTTGCCGAGGTTGTTCAGGGCGACGTCGTCGGCCGGGTTGCGTTGCAGCGATTCCTCGAAGCAGGCCAGGGCTTCGTCGTAGCGTCGCTGCTGAATGAACTGCAGGCCGCGTTGATTGGGGCTTGGGGCGTCCAAAATGCGAGGTCCAGGTCCAGGGAGTGCGTGGTCGAATGGCGACAGTTTAGCGGACCGACCGACGAGAAACAGGGCGTTTTCACGCGGCGAGGCGGGCGGGGGTTCGTTTGACGCGGGCCTTCGGTTGGTGCTTCCAACGGTTGTGCAGCCAGAAGTATTGTTCCGGGGCTTGGCGGACGATGTCTTCCAGTTGGGTGGTGAACGTCTGCGTGATCGCGGCGACGGCGTCGGACCGATCGGCGTAGTCGCGCGGGTCGATCATCGGCCCGCAACCGCCGCGGAAATGGAAGCCGCTACCCTGCCGGTAGGCGTAGCCGACGCAGATGGGGGCGTCGAACTGCAACGACAACAGCGCGACCGCCTTGTGAGTCGACGCCGGCCGACCGAAGAAGTCGACGAACAGTCCGCGTTCGCCGGCCGACTGGTCGGCCACCGATACCAACACGCCGCCGTCGGCCAGCACCTGTTCGATGCGCTCGTAGTCGCCCTTCTTAGACAAGACCGTCTGACCGCTGTGCTCGCGGAAGGTGGTAAGAAACTCGTGCAGGTACGGGTTGTCGAGGTCGCGGGCGATGGCGTAGCTGCGGACGCCGACCGCCCCCAGCAGGTAGCCGGCGATCTCCCAATTGCCGAAATGGCCGGTGACGATGATCGACGGCCGCCGGCCGAGCACGCAGTCGACGACCGGCGCGAAGTTTTCGGCGTCGACGATCTTCCGCCACGTGGCGGCGCGCATCTTCCGGGGGATGTGCAGTATCTCGACGGCGACCCGCAGGAAGTGGCGGTAGCAGTCGCGCACCATGCGGTCGCGCTGAACGGGGGTCAGATCGTCGCCGAAGGCCGAGACCAGATTCGCCGTCGCGATGGTGCGGTGGCGGCGGTCGATCTTATACACCACCCATGCTAGGAAGTCGGCGATTTCATAACAGGTCGACAGCGGCAGCGCTTGCAGCACCGCCGCCGGGATGCGCACGGCCAGGTAGACCAGATAATCGACGACGGCATTGCGCGGCTTCGCCATCCGACGCTACCTTCCCCAAGAGTCGCGGCGGCCGGTTCGTTCGGCGCGTCGGCTATCCACCTACCATCACCGCGGACGGGTCTTGCGCCAACGGCAGTTTCACCGTTCGGCCGGTCGTCTGCGACTCGTAGATCGCCAGAATGATCTCGACCGCCTTCCGC
>JBOFFD010000983.1:0-15250 GCA_051648425.1 Planctomycetia bacterium | reverse complement strand
TATGGCCTATATCGTGCGACTGGCGAAGACCCGCTGGATCGACTCCGCCACCGGCAAGCGAACGACCGCCGCCGACCCCGGCGCTGAAAAGCGGTCGACGAAATCGAAGCAATGGTACGGAGTCTACCGCGACCACCTCGGCGTCGAGCGCCGCCAACGGCTTTGCACCAACAAAGACGCCGCCAAGACCATGTTGGCCGAACTGTTGCGGCGAGTGGAACGCCGTAAGGCGGGATTGGAGTCGACCGAGTCGGAACAACTGGATCGGCCGCTCGTGGAACACGTCGCGGACTTCCGGGCGTCGCTCGTTGGCAAAGGACGAAGCGAAAAGCACGTCCGTCTGACCGTCGCTCGCGTGGAATCGGTCTTGAAGGCCGTGCAGGCCGTCTACTGGCGCGACCTGCGGGCGGAGCGGGTGCAATCCCACCTTGACGGCCTGGTGAACGTGAAGGCCGCCGGCGGCCAAGTGGAAGGCACGGCCCGCACCTACGGCGCGATCGCCGCCGCGTTCGGCGTGTCCGTGGCGGCCGTCGAGAAATGGAAGCGGGCCGGCGCCCCCGTGCGGCCGAGAACTGACAATGATTTGGCCGCCATCGCCGAATGGCGGAGGGAACGGCGTCCGGCCGACGCCGGCCCCACGACGCGCAACCACCGGCTGGCCGCCCTTAAGAGTTTCACCCGTTGGATGGTGCGTACCGGCAAAGCTGAACGCGATCCGACGACGACGCTGTCGCGCCGCAACGCCGCCGTCGACCGCCGACACGTTCGCCGCGCGCTCACCACCGGCGAGTTGACGAAGCTGCTGGCGACAGCCGAAGCTGGACCGACCATCGGCCCGTGCGACGGCCCGACCCGCGCGACGGTCTACGCTCTGGCCGCGCTGGCGGGACTCCGGCACGGAGAAATCGCCAAGCTGAAACGGACAGACTTCGACCTTGAATCGCGGACCTTGCGAGTGCGGGCGACGGTGGCGAAGAATCGAGCCGAAACGTACCTGCCGATTCACGCCGGCTTGTCGGATCGACTGGCGACATGGTTCGCCGCCTACCACGTCGCCCTGGACGCCGCCGCGCCGTTCGCGTGGGTCGGCAAGGTGAACACGGCCGAACTTGTCCGCTTCGATTTGGCGGCGGCGGGAATCGACTACTCCGCCGATTCGGGCGTCGTCGACTTTCATGCTCTGCGCGTGACGTTCATCACGTCGCTGCATCGAGCGGGCGTGCCGCTGGCGACAGCGCAGAAGCTGGCCCGGCACTCCGACCCGAAACTCACGTCGAACATCTACGGCAAAATGGACTTGTTCGACTTGGCCGGCGCCGTCAGCCGCCTGCCCGACTTCGCGCCGAGGGCCGACTTGCCCCGAACGCCCCCAATCGGCCGGACGGGAACCGACGGCGGCCGGGAATCCGCAGTCGATCGGTCGCCCACACACGGGAACATAGCAAACGCCGCTTCCACGAAACGACTTGCAGCAACGCCCGCCCCGATTTTGGGTGCAGCAATGGGCGCAGTCCCCACCGGCGAAACATGCCGAAACCCGACGACTGTAGATGAAAGCGACCATCAAACGGACGACTATGAAGAAAACTCGCAAGTCGTTGGAAAGAAGTGGGATGCGGACGATTGCGGTTTGCTGCGGAAGGTAAGGAAGAATAGCGGGGAGGAGGGTCGAACTCCTGACCTGCGGGTTATGAATCCGCCGCTCTAACCAGCTGAGCTACCCCGCTATGGAAAAAGGCGGTTGGTTCTTCGGGGAAAGACGCCGAACGACCCTTTTCAGTTCACGAAGTGTACACCAAACGCCCGCCGGGGCAACCATTTTTCGGCAACTTCCCCGACGCCCCGCGGGCTTTCGTCGATACGGCGGGTGGGCCGGCGATCGTGCGCCGCCCCTTCATTTACGCGTCATCGGTTCCGCCTTCACGTACAGATTTTTCGGGGCGGCGTCGTAGTAGTGGAAGAGGGCGGGGCAAATCCAGCCCTTCAGCGGTGGGTCGTCCAGTTGATAGTCGTTGCCGCGGGCGTCGCCGCCGAGCCAGGTCAGCTTCTTTTGGAAGCCGGGGAACGGGTTCGCCGAGAACAACAGGCGGAACCCCTTGTCGGCGTCGGGCACGTCCTTCACCAAGGCGTCGACCATTTCCGGTACGCCGGCCACGAACGGCTCTTTCCACAGACCGACGCGCTCGTCGTCGAATACCCAGGTGCCGGCGTGCCGATACGGCGCGATCACCAGAATGGCGTTGGCCGACGGCTTCGCCGGCGGCCGGGTCGCCCACCAAAACGAACCGTTCAACAGCAGGCCGAAAAGGACCAGCAGCATCGGCATGAGCCAACGGCGCCGGCGCGGCGTCGTCGATGCGGTCGCGGCGGGGACGGATTCCGGTTCGGTCGTCATGGGAGGCGTTCCTCGTCGATCGTGATGGGGACGACGAGGGTTCCCGCCGGCTTCCGCAGTATGCTACCCGCGGAGTCGACGGCCGGTTTCCAAATCTTTCAGTCGTCGACCGACAAACTCAGAACAACTCTTCGATCGGCTTGCCGGAATCCAACACGAAGCGCGGGCGGCCTTGGAAGTCGAGGTACGTGGCGTCGGTGGGTACGCCCATGTGCTTGTAGACCGTCGCGGCGAGGTCGCCGGGGGTGACGGGCCGATCCTTGATCCGGCCGCCGTCGGCTTCGCTGGCCCCGATCACCTGGCCGTGCCGCAGCCCGCCGCCGGCCAACGCCATCGACATCACCACCGGCCAGTGGTCCCGGCCGTCGGTGCTGCCCTGCGTTCCCATGGTCGGCGTTCGGCCGAACTCGCCCATGCACAAGATGAGCGTGTCGTCGAGCAGATTCCGCTCGTGCAGGTCGGACACCAGCGTCGTCACCAGATGGTCGAACAACGGAAGCAGCGGCCCCAACCCCTTCGAGATGCCGCCGTAGGGCGGGACGTTGTCGCCATGGTTGTCCCAGGTGCCCGACGACGGATGGTAACTCAGATCGATGGTCACGAACGCCACGCCCGCTTCCACCAGCCGCCGAGCCAAGAGCGCCTGCTGACACCACAAGTGTTTGCCGTAGCGGTCGCGGGTGGCGACCGGCTCCGCGGTCAAATCGAACGCTTCCCGCGCTCGGCCGCCAACCACCATCTCGACCGCCTGCCGGCCGTAGGCGTCGAGCGCGTCGAACGAACCGCCGGCGTCCAGGGTGCGCTGGAGGCCGTCGAACGATTTCTGCAACCGTCGGCGGTCGTGCAGGTCTGATTGACTGAGGCCCGCCGGCAGCGCGAATTGGTTTCGGCCGGCCGATGTTCCGGTGTCCTTCCCGACGAAATCGACCACGGGCAGCTCGGCCGCCATATTGCCGGCGAACGGGTCGTACTGTTTGCCAAGATAGCCGCCGAAAGCGATATGGCTGGGCGACCGGTGGAACGCGACGTGGGCCGGCATGGCCGGGTGGTTGGCGCCGCGGAACTTGGCTACGATGGAACCGAAACCGGGATAGTACACGGCTTCCGGGTTGCTGCGCGGCTCGGCGTCCAGATTGGCCGTTTGCATCATCGTGTTCGGCTCGTGGTTGCTGTGTTTGCAGTCGACCGACCGTATGAGGGTGAACTTGTCGAGCATGGCGGCCTGCTTCGGCAGATGCTCGCAAATGTGCACGCCGGGCGCCTTGGTGGAAACGACGCCGAACGGACCGCGGTTCTGCGTGGGCCGGTCGGGTTTGGGGTCCCAGGTGTCGATATGGCTGGGACCGCCGGTCATCCACAACAGAATGACGCTCTTCCGGCCGGGTACGGCCGTTCCCGCGCGCGCCGCCTGGTCGCGGACGCGGAAAAGGTCGGCCGCCGTCAACCCGCCCAATCCCGCAAGGCCGGCCTTCACCATGTTGCGGCGGCTGTGAACCGTCAACCCCTCGGCCGTCAACGGTTGGAACGACGAGAACGCATGATCGTGCGAATGGCGCGGCGGAATGGTCATGGCGTTTCTCCTGGACGGAGGGCGGGGCAGGGCGAGCCTTGGGTTGTGGCGGGAGGGACGATGGACCTCAAAGTAGCTTAACTATTGGAAGGTTGGTCGTCCAGTCGAGAAACCGTTCGTTTGTGAAAAGAGCGTTGGTCGATCAGGTTATGTTTGCACGAAAATTGGATTGTAGGCCCAGGACGGCACCGGCCTCTCGATGTTGGCAATCTTCACGGATACTTCACAGTCTATAAATATAACTTGCGAAGACTCTCCCTAGACTTTTCATCGATGGGAGCAGCCGCGCCGGCTCCGCCCCGAGTGCGTGGAGCGGCGTTGTGCAATTGAAAACCATCATTCAGAGGATTCCAATGGTTGCGCTGTACACTGGGTCTCGCCGGAAAGGCTTCACCCTCATCGAACTGCTCGTGGTCATCGCCATCATCGGCGTGTTGGTCGCCCTGCTCCTGCCGGCGATCCAGCAAGCCCGCGAAGCCGCCCGCCGTGCCCAGTGCTCGAACCATATCAAGCAGCTCAACCTGGCGCTCTTGAACTACCTCGACATCTCCGGCCGCTACCCGCCCGGCGCGGTTGTTTTGGCAACCCCCGCCACATTCGTGCCGCCAGGAATGACTGGCAGCCGCTGGAATTATTTTGATGCAGCTCAAACCACCGGCGCTCAAGGGACCAGTTGGATGCTTCAAATCCTGCCGTTCCTTGAACGCCAGGATTTGTTCGACCAATGGAACTTTCAGTTGTCCGTGGTCAACAACCGGCCGACGGCGGAAACCGATATCGGTATTTTCTATTGCCCGTCTCGACGCACTGGCTTACGGCCCGACGATGTTTTCATGATGTTTCCTTTCGTACCCGATAGCCCGACGGTCGGCGGGTGGAACAAAGGGGGCACGGACTACGGCGGTTGTACCGGTTCGGGAAACACGTTCGGAAATGGAAACAGCGCTGGACCCACTGGTCGTCGTCGCTATCAGCAAGGCGGCATGTGCGACGGTGCCATTGGCGGGCAGACGGGCCGTAATCTTCAATCCGGCTGCAACAGCACCACCGTGACTGGGGAGGGCGGCATTTTCCAAATGAACAGCAGCCTGAAGATGTCCCAAGTCCTTGACGGCATGAGCAAGACGATCGCCGTCGGCGAAATGCAGAAGATGCCGCACACCGAAACCGCCAACATCTCGTTCGCCAATGTCCGCGAGCGCCGCCTGAGCATGGACGGTTGGTTCTACGGCGGCATGGCGACGTTGTTCTCAAACGACTTCAGCAACGCCGGTTCGTTCGGCACGGGCTTGAACATCACCAACAACGCCGAAGCTCCGGGCAGTTCGCATATCGGCGGTGCCTACTTCGGCTTGGCCGACGGCGCGGTCATTTTCATCTCGGAGAACGTCGACGTCTATCTCTTTGAAACGCTGGCCTCGGTCGCGGGCGAGGAAACCGAATCGCTCAACGACCTGTAATCTTCCGTTCTGGTTGCGACGGATTGAAAGACACGGCCGATGGCAGGAGATTGTTCATGACGTATCGACGATCCGCGATCTTCGTTTTGACCTTGGCCGCGACCGCCGCTTTCACGGCGGCCGGCTGCGGTTCCGGCGGCCCGCCGCTGGGCCGCGTCTACGGCAAAGTGACGCTCGACGGCCAACCGCTGCCCGGCGCCGATGTCGCCTTCATTCCGCCCAAAGGCGCCATCGCCTTCGCGGAGACCGGTTCCGACGGAACCTACACGCTGCAGTACGTGAACCGAAGCGGGGCCCTCGTCGGACCCGCCAAGGTCAGCGTCAACGGGAATAACATTCCCAAAAAGTACAACACTGAAACTGAACTCAACGTCGAAGTCAAATCCGGATCGAACACGTTCGACTTCGATCTGAAGTCGAAGTAAAGATCCCTTTTCTTAGACGAACCCGCTGGACTGAAGGTAAGCGACCTTTGGTAGAGTCCGTCGATAAAGCGGCGATCCTTTCGGTCGCCGGCCGATCGCTCTTCGCCCCAACCACACAGAGGACTGCTTCATGGATTCCGCCGCTCCGAACGAACTACCCCAAGATGGCTCACCTGAGACAGCGTCGCAACCCGTCGAACCGACGACCACGGCGCCGGGATCGGATTCCTCTGGCGTCGGCTTCTCCCTCGCCCGCGTGTTGCTGGTCGTCGTTCCCATCAGCGCCGTCGTCGCGCTGGGCACGGCCATTCTCTTCCAGCAGTTCACCACCCAGGCGAAAACCGTCGACCAGAACCTCGCCAAGCTGACCGTGATGTCCGACCTCGTGCGGGCCACGCCGAAGACCCTCGGTGCTGAGTACGTCGACGCCGACGGCGATATGGTCGCCGACGCCCCCGTCGACGCCGCCAAAGTCGTCGACCCCGACGAGATCGTCTTCTGCTACGTCGCCAGTGACCGCGCCGAGGCCGACGCCGAGACCTGGAAGTCGTTCGTCGAACATCTCGCCAAGGTCACCGGCAAGAAAGTCACATACAACGTTTCACTCCGGAACGTCCAACAAGAAGTGAAGGAAATGAAAGCCGGCGCTTTACACGTCGCGGGCTTCAACACCGGCAGCGTCCAGTACGCCGTCAACGACGCCGGCTTCGTGCCCGTCTGCGTGCCGGCCGCCGACGATGGTTCCTTCTCCTATCAGATGGAGATCATCGTCCCGGTCGCCAGTCCGCTACAAAAGCCCGAAGACCTTCGCGGCGGCACTCTCTTCACCACCAACGTCGGCTCGAACTCCGGTTACAAGGCGCCCCTCGTCCTCCTGCACGAGAAGTTCGGCCTTTACCCCTTCCGCGACTACTACCTGCGTGTTGCCGGTAGCCATCAAACCTCCATCGCCGGCGTCGCTCGCGGCGAGTTCGGCGCCGCCGCCGTCGCCAACGACCTGCTCAAGCGCGAAATCGCCGACGGCAAGATCGCCAAGGACAAGTTCCGCTCCATCTATACTTCGGAAGGCTTTCCGCCGGCCTGCCTCGGCTACGCCCACAACCTCCGTCCCGTGCTGGCCGCTCAGATCCGCGAAGCGATGCTCGGCTTCTCCTTCGCCGGCTCGTCGCTGGAGAAATCGTTCTCCGCCTCGAACCAGACGAAGTTCGCCCCCGTCCGCTACAAGGACGCCTGGGCGTTCGTCCGTTCGATCGATGAATCCATGGTGAAGTTCCACCACTAAGCCGCAGCCTTCGCCGTCCCCATGCGATCTTTCGATCCTCTTCAGCACCCGATCCGCGCCTCGGCGCCGATCGGGTGTTTCTTTTTTTCCCTCCCCTCTTGCGTACGTCACCCTTCTTCGCATATTTTATAGAATCATAGGGTGGTGCTGGGGATCGTTGATTCTTCCGCGACTGTTGAAGCCGTTCAGCGGCTCGACTTCGATTTCCCGCCTTCATTTCATCAACCGAGGAGTCATCATGCCGTTCCCGTACTCCCTCCGCATCCTCGGTGCCTGCCTGCTGTCGACGACCGTCGCCGTCGCCGCCCCACCCTCCAGTCCCGTGGAACTGCGTGTTTT
The DNA here is from genome assembly GCA_051648425.1 of Planctomycetia bacterium. Lineage (GTDB taxonomy): Bacteria > Planctomycetota > Planctomycetia > Kolteriales > Kolteriaceae > JBOFFD01. The sequence continues at coordinate 7,779 of JBOFFD010000983.1, read as the reverse complement.
GCCGGGCGATTTCCAATTGGTCGGCGCGGCGGCCCGGCAAGTCCTAGTCGCCGAGCTTTTCCGCGACGGCCGCGCCGTCGGCCCGGCGGTCGAGGGGTTGACTTACACCTCGTCGAACCCGGCCGTCGTCGTCGTGACCGACGGCGTCGCCGTCCCCGTGGGCGACGGCGCAGCGACCATCACCGCCGCCGCCGCCGGTCGATCGGCGTCCGTCCAGGCGACCGTTAAAGACGCCGACAAACCGTTCGTCTACAGCTTCCGCAACCACATCCAGTCGATTCTGACGAAGAACGGTTGCAACTCCGGCGCCTGTCACGGCGCCGCCGCGGGCAAGAAGGGTTTTCGTCTTAGTCTCCGCGGGTACGACGCCGAAGGCGACCATCTGATTCTTACTCGTCAAACGCGCGGCCGGCGGGTCGACCTGCACGACCCATCCAACAGTCTCATTGTCACCAAAGCGACAGCCGTCGTACCCCACGGCGGCGGCCAGCGCATCAATCCCGTCTCCAGCGAATACCAGGCGCTGGTGCAGTGGATCGCCGCGGGCGCCGTGCCCCCCAAGCCGGAAGACCCGCGCATGACCCGACTGGAGGTCCTGCCGAACAGCGTCGTGCTGCCGCAGCAGGCGGTTCAACAGTTGATCGTGCGGGCGCACTTTTCCGACGGCCGGATCGAAGACGTGACCCGTTGGGCGAAGTACACGTCGGCCGACGCTTCCGTCGCTCAGGTGGACGAACACGGCAAGGCGACCGTCGTCGGCCGCGGCGAAGGGACCATCACCGCGTGGTATCTGAACTTCCTGGAAGCGGCCACGATTTCCGCCCCATACGACGTCGCCCCGAATGACAGCGCGGGCGCGGCCGACGTCTACGCCGCCGTTCCCAAACGCAACTTCATCGACGTCCGCGCCACCGACAAACTGAAAGCGCTGAACCTGCCGCCGTCGGGGCCGGCCTCTGATTCGGAATTCCTTCGCCGCGCCTCGCTCGACGTCATCGGCGTCCTGCCCACCGTCGCCGAAACACAAGCCTTCCTGGCCGACCAATCGCCCGACAAACGCGACCGTCTCATCGACGCCCTGCTGGCCCGCCCTGAATTCGTCGACTATTGGACTTACAAGTTCTGCGACCTGCTGCTCGTCAATAGTGAAAAACTGCAACCGAAGGCGATGTGGTCTTATTACACCTGGATTCGCAATCAGGTGGCGGCCGACGTACCTTGGGACGAATTCGTGCGACGCCTGGCGACCGCCGAAGGCAGCACCCTGGAAAACGGGGCGGCCAACTTCTTCGTCTTACACCAAGACCCTCTCGTCGCGTCTGAAACCCTGTCGATCGCGTTCATGGGCCTGTCGATCGGCTGCGCCAAATGTCACAACCATCCGCTGGAGAAATGGACCAACGACCAATACTTCGGCATGGCCAACCTGCTCGCGCGCGTTCGGACGAAAGACCTCGACGCGGCCGGCCATTCCATCGTCTTCAGCGACGTGCAGGGCGAGGTCGTCCAACCCCTCACCGGCCGGCCGCAGCCGCCCCGCCCGCTCGACGGCGTCGCGCTGCCGTTCGAGGGCGCCGGCGACCGCCGCGCCCATCTAGCGAAATGGCTCACCGCGCCGGAAAACCCGTACTTCACCCGCGCCATCGTCAATCGCGTCTGGGCCAACTTCTTCGGCGTCGGCTTGGTTGAAGCGGTCGACGACCTACGGCTGTCGAACCCCGCCAGCAACCCCGAACTTCTGAATGAACTGGCGGCCCGACTCGTCGACGACAAATTCCGTCTGAAAGCCTTGATGAAGACGATTCTTCAGTCGTCGACCTACCAACGGTCCAGCGTGCCGCTGCCGGCCAACGCCGGCGACAAGCGATTTTACTCCCGCGCCTACCCCCGCCGACTCATGGCCGAGGTGTTGATCGACTGCATCTCGCAGGTCGTCGAATCGCCGACCGAGTTTCCCGGCTACCCCGCCGGTTGGCGCGCGTTGCAACTGCCCGACTCCAAAGTCACTTCTTACTTTCTCGACAAGTTCGGCCGGCCCGACCGCACCGTGACGTGCGAATGCGAGCGCACCAACGAACCGAACATGGTGCAGGCGCTGCACATCGCCAACGGCGACGTGGTCAACAAGAAGCTCGACTCCAAAGGCAACCGAGTCGACCGCCTGGCGAACGCGGAACTGCCGCTTGAAAAGGCGATCGACGAAATTTACTTGGCCGCCTTCTGCCGACCGCCGACCGACGCCGAGCGCGGCGAGCTTCTGAAGGCGGCCGCCGCGGCCGGCTCGACCCCCGCCGACCGCCGCGCTTTTCTGGAAGACTTGTTCTGGAGCGTCCTCAGCAGCAAAGAGTTCTTGTTCAACCACTAAGACGGCGCCGGCCGAAGACGCGGGAAGGATCTTACTCCATGAATGCGAAACGCTACGCCGTCGCCGTCGTGCTGTGCGCGACGGCCGCCGCCGAACCGCCGAAGTACAATGATGACGTCGTTCCGGTTCTTAATAAGTATTGCGTCGGATGTCACACGTCCGACGACCCCGCCGGCGAGTTGGTGATGGAAACCTTCGCCGATCTGAAGAAGGGCGGCAAACACGGCCCGGCGTTCGTCGCCGGCAAGTCGGCCGAAAGTCGGATGATCGGCATGGTCACGGGCTCCGTGAAGCCGAAGATGCCGCCGAAGGACGAACCGCAACCGAGCGATTCGGAAGTCGCGGTGATTCGCGCGTGGATCGACGCCGGCGCTGCCCCGCCGAGCGGCGCTCCGTCGGCGCCCGCCCGCCTGCCGAAGGTCGCGCCGACGGCGGCGCCGCCGCCCAGCATTCACGCCGTCGCCTTGGCGCCGCAAGGCGTGATGGCCGTCGGCCGTTATGATTCGGTGCAACTGGTGGACCCGGCCACCGGCTTCATCGTCCGCACGCTCGACGGCCCGCCCGGACCGGCGAACGGCGTCCGGTTCACCGCCGACGGCTCGAAAGTCCTGGCGGCGGGCGGGGCGGCCGGCGTGTTCGGCGAGGCGGTTCTCTGGAACGCCGCCGACGGCAAGCGAGTTCGGACGTTCCGCGGTCTGACCGATTCGCTGTACGCCGCCGAAATGACGGCCGACGGTAAGATCCTCGCCGTCGCCGGCTACGACAAGGACGTTTTGTTGTTCGACGCCGCCGACGGCAAACTCTTTAAGACGCTGGTCGGCCACAACGACGCCGTCTACGCGCTGTCGTTCCGCCCGGACGGCAGGATTTTGGCGTCGAGCAGCGGCGACCGCACCATCAAACTTTGGGAAGTGGCGACGGGCGCGCGGCTGGACACGTTCAGTCAGCCCACCAAGGAACAGTACACCGTTCAATTCAGTCGGGACGGTAAGAAGTTGTACGCCGGCGGCGTTGACAACCGCATCCGCCAGTGGGAAGTCAGCCCAACCGGCAAGGAAGGATCGAACCGTCTCGTCGAGGCGAAGTTCGCTCACGACCGGCCGATCGTTCGGTTGGAACTCTCCTTGGACGGACGCACGCTCGCGTCGTCAGGTGAAGACCGCCGAGTTAAACTGTGGGATTTGGAGCCGCTCCGCGAACGCGCGGTCTTGGAAACGCAGCCCGACTGGGCGGCGGCGTTGGCGTTCACGGCCGACGGAAAGTCCCTGGCCGTCGGTCGATTCGACGGCGCCCTCGCCTTCTACGACGCCGCCGCGGGCGCCAAGCAGAAGGACGTCGCCGTTATAGAGAAGCCGCCGGCTCCGCCGGAGGCGACCCAGCTTCGGCCGCGCGGCGTCGAACGGGGCAAGCCGACCGTCGTCGTCGCCGTCGGCAAGAATTTGACCAACATCGTCGAAGTCAAAACGAATCACGCCGATCTTAAGGCGACGGCCCGTCCCGGCGCCGACGAGTCGCGGTTGGAGATCGATCTTACTCCCGGCGCCGGCCTGCCGCGCGGATCTTACACCGTCGAAATCGTCACCCGCGGCGGCGCGACCAAGCCGCTCGCCGTCTTTGTCGACGATTTGCCGCAATCGGTGGAGGCGGAACCGAACGACGGCCGACATCCGCCGAACGTCGCCGTCGCGCCGCTCGCGCAGTGGGGCGAGATCGACAAGGCCGGCGACGTCGATTCGTTCGCCGTTCGTTTGACAGCCGGTAAGACGGCCGTTTTCGAGTTGGCGGCGTCGGCGATCGGGTCGAAGCTGCAAGGGGTTCTTACACTGACCAAGCCGGACGGCGCCGTCGTCGCCGGGGCGGGTTTCGTGGGCCCCGACGATCCGCTGCTCGCTTACGCGCCGCCAGTCGACGGCGACTACGTCGTTTCGGTGCGCGACGTTCAGTATCAGGGATCGGGTGAACATTACTACCGTCTGACCGTCGGCGCCTTTCCGTTCGCCACGGGCGTCCATCCACTCGGACTGCCGCCGAACGTGAAAAGTACGGTGGAACTGATTGGGTACAATCTGCCTGCGGACGCGACGGTGGAAGTTCAGACGGGCGCCGGCGGTGAGGCTGCCGTGATGATGGATCCCGCCCGCTACCGATTCCGCAAGACGCCGATGATCGTCGTCGGCGCGCTGCCGGAGATCATGGAGACTGAACCGAATGACCAACCGGCGCAGGCGACGGCGCTGCCGATCCCCGGGGTCGCCGACGGTCGGATTCGCGCCGCGAACGGCGGAGACGAGGCCGATCTTTACCGCATCTCCATGAAGAAGGGGGAGGCGTGGGTCGTTGAGACGTCGGCCGCCCGCCGCGGGTCGCCGATCGACACCCGGCTGGAAATCCTCGACGCCGCCGGAGCGCCGATCGAACGGCTGCGACTGCAAGCCGTGCGCGATTCCCAAGTCACCTTCCGCCACATCAATTCGACCGGGCTTGAGATCCGTTGTTCCAATTGGGAAGAAATGGAACTGAATCAGTTCATGTACATGCAAGGGGAAGTCGGTAAACTATTCCGACTGCCGCAGGGGCCGGATTCAGGGTTCAATTTCTACGCGGTGAACGGTGTAAGACGCACTTACTTCGACACGAGCGCGACGACGCACGCGCTGGACGACGCCGTCTACATCGTCGAACCGCAGCCGACCGGGGCGTCGGCGACGCCGAACGGACTGCCGTTGTTCAAACTGCACTACGTCAACGACGACGCGGGCGACCGCACCATCGGTAAAGACTCGCGGATGATCTTCACGGCGCCGGCCGACGGCGACTACATCGTCCGCGTCACCGATCTGCCGCACCGCGGCGGCGACGCCTTCGGCTACCAATTGATCGTGCGGAAGCCGAACCCAGACTTCTCGCTTTGGTACGGCGAACCGGGTCCGATCGCGGCCGGCGGCGGCCGGGACGTGGTGTTCACCGCCAACCGCGTCGACGACTTCGACGGCGAAATCTTCATCACGGCGACCGACCTGCCGCCGGGGTTTTCGATCACGCAACCGCTCGTCGTGCAGGCCGGCCATGTGCAGGCGCGGGCGACGATCACGGCGGCGTCGGACGCGAAGACCCCGACCCCGGAGCAGTTGAATCAGGTGAAACTGACGGCGTCGGCGACGATCGCGGGTAAGACGGTGCAGCACGAAATCAGTCAGAAGTTGAAACTCGCCGTCGGCGAGAAGCCGCCGGTGTTTGTGCAGTTGGAGCCGGCGGAAATCAACATCGCGCCGGGCGCGACGGTCACATTCACCTTGAAGGTAACGCGGAACGATTTCAAAGACCGCATCAACTTCGAGATGAACAACCTGCCGCACGGCGTTTACGTGGACAACATCGGTCTCAACGGCATTCTGATTCCGCCGAACGAGACGGAACGGCAGTTGTTCCTACGGGCGCGCGATTGGGTGCCGGAAACCGCGCGGCCGATCCACGCGGTGGCGCAGGTGAAGGACGCGCCGGCGTCGGCGCCGGTGGTGCTGCGGGTGCGCAAGCCGACGGCGGTTGCTGCGGCCGACGCCGAGGGCGTCAAGCCGACGGCTCCGTGAGCGACGCCGACGGCCCAGGTCTGAAAGAGTTCCTCCATCGGAATTTCTTCGCGCCGTGGTGCGGCATGACGCCGGGCGCTTGGTGTAAGACGCTGAGTGACGGCGGTATGATCGCGCCGCGGTATTGGCCGCGGGCGGGGTTCGTTTCATTCTGCGCTCTGGGCAACGGACCGCCGGCGTCTTACGAACGGTGGCGGTTCGACGGGGCGGTCGCAGCGGCCGGCGCGCACCCGGTGCCGTTGTTCATTCTCGGCCACTGGCGGTCGGGCACGACCTTTCTGCACAACCTCTTAGCCGTAGATCCCGGACTCACAGCGCCCAACTTCTTTCAGGTGATGTTTCCCTCGACGTTTCTGGCGATGGAATCGTTCGCGGCTCCGGTGGTCGATTTGTTTCTGCCGAAGAACCGTCTCGTCGACGACGTCCCGCTGGGCTGCAACCAACCGGCCGAGGACGAGTTCGCCTTGGCGCAACTGACCGGCGCGTCGCCGTATTTGGGTTGGGCGTTTCCGCGGCGGGCGGAGCACTATGAACGATTTCTGACGATGCGCGACGTGGAATCTGAAACGCGGCAAGGTTGGAAGCGGGCGCTGCGACGGTTCGTCGGAAAGGTTTCGTTTAAGAACGACGGTCGGCGGCCGGTGCTGAAGTCGCCGCCGCACACCGCGCGCGTCGACTTGCTCTTAGAGGCGTATCCCGACGCGCGGTTTCTGCACATCCACCGCGACCCGTATGCCGTCTTTGCGTCGACGCACCGACTTCTGAAAGACGGCGTGGCTGGGCTGCGATTGCAACGGCCGGTTGTCGACGATCCGACCGAGGAAATCCTGCGGCGGTATCGGACGATGCACGAGGCGCTGTTCGCCGCGACGCCGAAGGTGGCGCGCGGACGGTGGCATGAGATCGGTTACGCCGATCTGGTGAAGGCTCCGCTTGAGCAGTTGGAGCGCGCTTACGGGGCGTTGGAACTGCCGGGGTTCGCGGAAGCGGCGGCGGCGTTCACGAAGAAACTGGCGGAGGGGGCGGGGTATCGTCGGCGACCGACGGCGCCGTTGTCGGACGCGGTGCGGGGGCGAATCGCGGAGGAATGGGGGTTCGCGTTCGAGCGGTGGGGGTATGAGCGGTAGAGCTTGTGCGCGTGGAACGGGTGGATAGGAGCTCGGTCCCAACGCTCCAGCGTGGCGGACCGGAGTTCCGCCCTCCATTCAGGCTTTCCGTCCTGACGAAGGAGTACGGGTCAGGCGTCGGTTGGTTGGGGAAGTTTGGCGTCGCCCTCGTCGGGGGTCCAGAAGCGGGCGAGGCGGCCGATCGGTTTCGGGTCGTTCCGCCAAGGACCGTTCGGGGCGATTTCGGACCACGAGCCGATTGACAACGCAACGACCGCCAAGCCGGCCGTCGGCATCTCGACCCGGCGGTCGGTCAGCGTCTGGATGAGATCTTCGACGAGCGGGTTGTGGCCAACCACCATGACGCGCGCCGGGGACGGAAAGAGGCCAGCGGCCGAGCCGTCGGCGTACCCCGCCAGGACGCGCAGGTAGTCGGCGGCGCTGCTTTCGTACAGGTGCGGATGGAACAACGACGGCAGCGTCGTCGGCAGATCGCGGGTGGCCAGTTGGACGGTCTTGCGCGTCCGTTTCGCGGTGGAGGATACGATCAGGTCGGGCATCATGCCCGGCGTCAAGAGAAGCTCGCCGACGGCGGCGGCGTCGCGGCGGCCGCGGTCGGTCAAGGTGCGGTCGTGGTCGGGAAGGTTCGGTTCCTCCCAACCGGATTTCGCGTGTCGCAAGACGAGCAGGGTCTTCATGAAAGGGCTCCCGGCGGGCGTAG
>JBOFFD010000982.1:0-4783 GCA_051648425.1 Planctomycetia bacterium | reverse complement strand
GATCGGCCCGGCGGCGAACAGCAGGCCGCCCCCCTGCCGACCCACCCAGTCGGAAAGCAGCGTCCGGCCGGCCGCCGACAACGTCGTCCAGTCGAAGTCCATCGCGACGACGACGTCGAACGAAAACAGGTCCTTCTGGTCTTCGGGGAACGCCCGGCGGGCGTCGCCCGAATCGACCGTCGGTTCGGCGCCTGCCGACTGCAACAGCACCGAGGTTTCCATCGTCGGGTCGCGGCGCAGCAACGCGCGGAGGAATTGAAAGTCGCGGTTGGGGCCGCCGGCGGCGAGCAGGATTTTGGTACGACGCTCGACAACCTCGAACGGTGCGACGGCGATGTTGTCGGCAGTCTGCTTTTCGCCGATCGCCGCGGGCGCCCGCAATCGCAGCCGCCAGTCGCCCGGCGCGGTCGGCGTCCAACGGAACTCGACGGCGAGCGGCCGCCCGTCCGATTCCGGCTTCACCTCGCGTTTGTCGATCACGACGCCCGAACTTGGATCGTCGCGCTGTTCGACGATCAACTCCAACGGCACGACGGCGTTCGGCGCCCCCACGACCTGCACGAGGGCGGTCGCCTTCAGTTCGTCGCCGCGAAAAACGCGGGCCGGCGCCTGCAGGTCGGCGAGGCGGACGTTCACCGCGGCGTCGGCGTCGCCGAGGGCCAGCACGCCCAGCGGCACAGCCCCCCGAGCCGCCGTTTCGACCGCCGCCGCCACGTCCACGCCGACGTTGTTTTGGCCGTCGGTCGCCACCACCACGCCAGACAGCGTCGGCGTCGCCTCCCGCCGCAACAGTTCCGCCAGCGCCTCGCCCAACCGCGACTGGTCCTGCGACGGTTTCAGACGGTCGGCCCAGTCGATTGGGGCATCGACGACGCCTTCGGTCGCGGACAGTTTCGGCAGCACGGCGATCGGTTCGACCGTCCGTCCGTAGCCGTACACCGCCACTTCGTGCGTGCGGCGAAGCTCGGTAAGAAACCGCGGGTCGGCCAGCGCCGCCGCCAGCTTGGCGGCGCGGGTGACGGGGGCGGAGGCGCCGCTGGCGTCGTCGACGGTCATGCTGAGCGAAACGTCGGCCAGCACCGCCACCCGCGACGGCCGGTCGACGACCACGTCCCACCGTTCGCGCGGGTCGAGCAACACCCAGAAGGCCAGCGCCCACGCGCCGAGACGGGCCGCCGCCGCGACGACCGCGACGCCGCGTGGCAGCCGGCGCAGTTCGCGGCGGTAGACTGCCAGAACGAACAGCGCGACCAGCAGGGCGGCGGCGGTCCACCAGAAGCCGTCCGTCGGCGTCTGCCAACGGCCGAACTCGAAGACCCGCCGCGCCGATTCGCCCATCAATCAGCCCGCCGTGATTTCAGGATTGACGATTTCGAGCAGATCGACGGCCGGCTTTTTGTCGCAGAAAATCGTCGCCAGCCGACCGAACGCCGGGCGGGGCGTTGAAAGCTCGAACCGTTTTACGAGCGGGTCGTCGGCATCGATTTGCAGAAACGACTCGGCGGTGATTTCACGGAGGATGTCGTTCTCGATCAAAATGCGTCCGATCGGCGCCGCCTGCGAAACGATTTGTTCACGGACGACCGGGGTCGAAAAGCTGAAATTGAACAGCATGAGGCCAGTCATCACCAACTGTCCGTTCGCCTCGGAAAACAGATCGAGCTTTCGGCCGTACAAGTCGCCCTGCTGATGGACTTGATAGGGCCGGACGCGCACTTTCGCCCCGATGTACTGTTCCAGGGTGACGGTCATATGGTTCTGGTGGACGAGCAGCCGGCGGTACGGTTCGGGGACGGCGGCGGCGAGGGTTTCGCGGCACTGGGGCGGTGTCGATTCGCCGAAGAAGGCCAACAGCAGCCGCAACTCTTTGCTTGGTTCGAGAGGATGACCCATCTCGGCTCCTTTTGCGTATGAACCGCCCGGATCGACGCGGCATTGAATACGCCGCGTTGATGCCCCGTCGGCGGGTTGTCATATCCTTACGCGACGACGCAAGCAAACAAGCGGCCGCCCGCCGAAGGGGTCTGCCTCCGTAAGCAGGTTTGGACGTCTTCGTCAGCCGCCGCTATCCGCAGTCGCGCGTCCGATCTTCGTCGTGCTGCGACGGCCGACGGTCGAAAGACAAGGACGCGCCGCTGCGGAAAGCGGCGGCTAACGAAGACGACCCGGCATGAAACCGTTGTTTCGCCGACAGTGATGGACGGCGCGACGCCGGAAAAGGACGACCGATGAACGACGAGACGCCGGAAAAGGGCGGCCGGAAACGACGAGCCAGCCGACCGGGACCGAACTTCCGGGAAAAAGCGGCCGACGATTCGCAGGCCCGCCGGCAGCCCGACGAAGGCCGTCGCGGTCCGCCGCCGCGCATGGGCGGCCCAAGGCCGGGTGGTCCGATGGGTCGGCGTCCGATGTTTCCTCGACGGTTTGAAGCCGTCCCCGGCCGTCGCGTCACCCTCGATTTGACCGACTGGTCGCACGGCGGCGAAGGGGTCGGCCGGGTCGACGACTTCCCCATCCTGGTCCGCGGCGCCTCGCCCGGCGAGCGCGTCACCGTCGAAATCGTCGACGTCCATCCGAAGTCCGCCTTCGCCCTGCCGATCGTCGTCGAGAAATCCGACCTCGAACGCACGACCCCCGCCTGTCGACACTTCGGCATCTGCGGCCGATGCTCGTTGCAGCACCTTACCTACGCCGCCCAATTGCATCTGAAACACGTCCGACTGCACGAACTGCTCGTCGAAGCGTTCGCCGAGCGCGACCTGCCGTTCGGTCCGTTGCCGATTCTGCCGGTCGTCGGTCTGCCCAACGCCTTCGGGCAACGGCACAAGGCCCACTTCAGCGTGCAGTGGAAGGGCCGGGAACCGATCTTGGGACACCGCCGCGCCCACAGCCGGTACGTCTTTCCGGTGGAGGAATGCCCCGTCCACCATCCGACGGCGACGCGCATGGCGAAACGGGTCGTCGAGGAACTCGACCGCATCGGCCCCGTCGACGGTATCGAAAAGATCTCCGACGTGGTGCTGCGGGTCAGCAGCGTCAACGGCGATTGCCACATCACGCTGGTGGTGGCCGGCGAAGACGCGACGGCGGCCCCGGACGTCGCCCGGCCCGCCGTCAAAACGATGGCCGAGCGGCTCGCCTCCGGCGCCTTCCCGGCGGCCGGCGTCCACTACCATCGCCGTACGACCTACGGCCCGGAAGTGATCGCCGGCGCGACCACCCGATTGGCCGGCGTCGACCGCATGGCGGAACTGGTCGACGGCGTCGCCTTCGTCGTCTCGCCGACCGCCTTCTTCCAAACGTCGGTCGCCGGCGCCGAGAAACTGGTGGCGGCGGTGCTCGAAGCCGTCGACGAAACGTTCGCGGAACGGCCCGGCGCCCGCCGGGCCGTGCTCGACCTGTACTCCGGCGTCGGCCTCTTCTCGCTGCCGCTGGCCCGCAAGGGGTTCGCCGTCACGGCGGTGGAAGAGAATGCGGCCTCGGTCGTCGACGGCCGCGACAGCGCCCGCCGCAATCAGATCAAGGGCGTCGAATTCCACGCCGGCCGGGTCGACGAGATTCTGCCGCTTCTCGCGGACCCCGCGTCGTTTCCGGTCGTCGTCTTAGACCCGCCGCGCGAAGGCTGCGGTCCGCGGGTCGTCGAACTGCTGGCCGACGGCGTGACGCCGGAACGAGTGGTGCTCGTATCGTGCGATCCATTGGCGCTGGCGCGCGACGCCGCTTCGATGGTGGCGGCCGGCTATCAGTTGCGCCGCATCCTGCCGATCGACATGTTTCCGCAGACGCTGCACCTGGAAACCGTCGCCGTCTTCGACCGCGCCGCGAAACCGAAGCCGGCGGCCCCACCGCCCCCGGTCGTCGCCGCCGAAGTCCCGCCGCCGCCCGAACCGCCAGCGCCGGAACCCGAAGAAGACACCGTAGTGATTCCGAACGTCGACCAGATCGTCTCGGAAGCCGTCGCCGAACCGCCGCGGCCGATCGTCTCCGAACTTCAACCGACGCCGCCCGAACCGGAACTCGACCCGTGGGCGGCCGCCCCGGAAATCGAACCGAACGACGCGCCGCCGGAGGCCCCGCCCGACGCGAACCCGTTCGAAGACGACCCGTCCTGGCCGGACGAGCCGGAACTCGACCCGCCGCCGCCGTCGGAGCCTCCCGCCGACGATTTCTACTTCACGTAATTCCAACCCCGCAACGGGTCGAAGCCGCATTTTTCCGTTGGGACGGGAACACCAACTGTATTGCGGAACTCCGGTCCACCCTCCAAATCTCTCTGATTTTCGCTGGTCGAGCGACCCCGACCGCGAAGGCTTCGACCGGTTTTTTCGCGCCGTCCGACTCCACGGAGTAGACTATTTCAAGCGTCGGTCGGCCGCCGCTTCACTTCGGTCGATCGGATGCCAGAGGGGTCGCAGCATGTCCAGTAAGTTGCGAAGCGAGCGTCGTATCGGCGCGGCGAGGTTCGGCTTCACGTTGATCGAACTGCTGGTGGTCATCTCCATCATCGGCCTCTTAGTCGCGCTGCTCATACCAGCAGTGCAAGCCGCCCGCGCCGCCGCCCTGCGGGCGCAGTGTTCCGGCCGATTGAATCAGATCGGCTTGGCGCTGCACAACTACCACGACGGCCACGGCTCGTTCCCGCCAGGCATGATTAGCCGGGCCGAGCAGATGGTGAACGCCGAGACTTCGGGCTTCTTACTGCTGATTCCTTACTTGGAACAGCGCGAAGTTTTCGACGCCTACAACATGGAGCGCGCTTGGTTCGACATGGAGAACCAGACGG
>JBOFFD010000981.1:0-2016 GCA_051648425.1 Planctomycetia bacterium | reverse complement strand
GCTTTCCTCAGCGGCGCGTCCTCGTTTTTTCGGTGCGGCTGGACGACAGGCGACGGACGCGCCGCTGAGGAAAGCGGCGGCTAACAAGACGTCCTGGCTTGGAGGATTGATTCACCGGCTTTTCCCCAAGCGCACCGGGATCGTCGCTTTGGTCGCCGGCCGCCGTTCCGCGTAAAACACCGTCGAAGCGGCGGACGGCTCCTTTCTTCAAGGGGCGGTCGCGCCGCATCGATTCAGGAGCTCGATCCGGTGCCAACGTTCGATCGCAGTCGGCTGGCCAAACGGCCCGTCGTGGTCGTCATCCGCGACGGCTGGGGTGAAAACCCGTACCCCGAGTGGAACCACGCCAACGCGGTCCATCTCGCGAAAACGCCGGTCTCCGACCGCTTACGCCGCGACTACCCCCACACGCTCATTCACACCTCGGGTGAAGACGTCGGCCTGCTTTCGGGGGTCATGGGCAACAGCGAGGTCGGCCATCAGAACATCGGCGCCGGCCGAATCGTCGACCAGGAACTGCTCCGGCTGGCGAAATTCGTCCGCGAAGGCCACATCTTCGAGAACGCCGTCCTGCTGCAAGCGATGCGGCACGTCAAGGAAAACGGCTCGCGGCTACACATCATTGGCCTGGCCAGCGAAGCGGGCGTCCACAGTTCGCTCGAACATCTTTACGGCCTGTTGGAAATGGCCAAGCGGAACGGTCTGGCTTCCGACGCCGTCTTCGTCCACAACTTCGCCGACGGCCGCGACAGCCCGCCCAACAGCGGCGTCGAATTCTGCCGCGAGATCGAGAAAGAACTGGCGCGAATCGGCGTCGGACGCATCGCTTCGGTCGTCGGCCGGTATTACGCAATGGACCGCGACCACCGCTGGGACCGCGTGCGAAAGGCCTACAAACTGCTGACTGAAGGCGTCGGACTGCGGGCGCCGACGGCCGAGGCCGCCTACGTGAACTATTACGCGAACCCGACCGAACCGTCCCGCTCCGGCGACGAGTTCATCGAACCGACCGCCGTGACCGACGCCGCCGGCAACCCCATCGGCGTCGTACGCGACGGCGACGCCATCGTCTTCTACAACTTCCGCGGCGACCGCCCCCGCGAAATTTCTAAAGCGTTCGTCTACGACCAGTTCCCTTACACGGTCGTTGAAACCGCCTCCGACGGAACAAAGACGACCGTCGTCCACGGCTTCGATCGGCCGAAAAAACTCGACGTCCACTTCGTCACGCTGACCGCGTATGAATCCGGGTTGCCGGTTCAGGTCGCGCTGCCGAAACCGCCTAAGATGCCCGGCATCTTAGGGCAGTACGTCAGTGAACTTGGTCTTACGCAGTTCCGCTGCGCTGAAACTGAAAAGTTTCCCCACGTCACGTTCTTCTTCAACGACTACCGCGAAGAGCCGTTGCCCGGCGAAGACCGGCAGATCGTGCCGTCGCCGCGAGACGTGACTACCTACGACCAGAAGCCGCGGATGTCGGCCCTGGAAGTGACCGAAGAAATGCTGAAGCGGGTCGCGTCGGACGCCTACGACCTCATGGTGCTGAACTTCGCCAACGGCGACATGGTGGGCCATACCGGATCTTTGCCGGCGGCGATCGAAGCGGTGGAAATCGTCGACGCCTGCGTCGGCCGGGTGGTCGACGCCGTGCTGGCGAAGGGCGGCGCGCTGGTCGTCACCGCCGACCACGGCAACTGCGAACAGATGATCGACCCGCGCACCAACGGTCCGCACACCGCGCACACCACCTACGACGTGCCGCTCATCCTCGTCGACGACCGCTTCAAGGGGCGGATTCTGCGCGCCGGCGGCCGTCTGGCCGACGTCGCCCCCACCGCTCTCGACCTCATGGGCCTGGAACCGCCGCCCGACATGACCGGTCGGTCGCTGCTCAAGAGCTGACCGTGAACCTACTGTCTTTTCGGGTTTGGTGTAGCGATCCGTTTCCTTTTAGCCGGGGAGGTCCGCCGCCCCGCGTCCGATCCTGCCGACCGACTGCCGCAGCCGGACGCGGGG
>JBOFFD010000980.1:0-2803 GCA_051648425.1 Planctomycetia bacterium | reverse complement strand
ACGCTCGGAAATTGTCGAGAGGAATCGAACGCGCCAAAGAGTGCAACGGGCGGCTCCGGTTCGCCTTTGTTAGCCGCCGCTTTCCTCAGCGGCGCGTCCTTTTTCTTTCGCCTGCCGACTTTGGCGATGATCGGACGCGCCGCTGAGTAAAGCGGCGGCTAACAAAGACGAACCGGAGCCGCCCGTTGCACCCTCACTCTTCGGCGGATTCGATTCCTCTCGACAATTTTCGAGCGTCGGCATACACGCCCGGACGACCGCCGCCGTCGGTGCAACACGAACCGTCACGGCGGTTTTTCTCCGAACGGCCGGGCGCCGACGGTCCAGCGCCGACCGCCGAGGTTCCGATGGAAACCATGGCGCGCCGTCGAAACGGCGGCGCCGTTTGCGACGGACGTCGGCGGCGAAGCGGCGGCGCGGAGAACCAGGGATGGCCTCAGACTCGACCGACGACGCCGACCGAAGGGTCGCGCGGCGATGGACGGCGGCGGTGCTCATCGCCGGCGGCGTCGTCGTCGCCGCCCACTATGTGTTGTTGGCCCACCGCGATCAGAACATCCCGAAGAACTGGGCGGCCGTGAAGCCCGGGGTACTCTACCGGGGCGGGCAGTTGTCCGCCGATCACTTTCAGCGGCTGGCCGTCGGATGCGGCGTCCGAACCGTGGTCTGTTTGAATCCGGGCGAAGTCGACTACGAACGGGCGCTCGCCAAACGGCTGGGTCTCGATTTCGTGGCGCTGCCGATGCCGGGGTCGGGCTGCGGCCGACCGGAACAGTTCCACGAGTTTTTGCGGATCGTCGGCGACCCCGAACGACGGCCGGTGTACGTCCATTGCGGCGCCGGCTCGAACCGGACGGGGGTCGCCGTCGCACTGTATCGACTGGTGTACGACGGGTGGGCCATGGAAGACGTACTGCGGGAAATGCGGTACTTCGGCTACGCGGGCCAGAACGACATGTACCGGCGGATCGCCGAGACGTTCCAATCGACGCCGCCCGATTTGATCGGCGCCGTCGCCCCCGCGGCCTTGAAGCCGGCGGCGGCGTCCAGCACGGCGGCCCACGCTCGCGATCGGGAGGACGGCCGTGTCCGACGTTGAACCGCGGAACGAACCACGCCTGTTCGGTCGCCACGACGGATCGATCGGCTGGCCGCGAAACCGACGCGCCGGCACGTATTTGACGCGCGTCGAGTTGTCGAACGGCGACGGGGCCGAAACGCCGGCAGGCGTCGACGCGATCCCGGAACGGGAGCCGCCGGCCTCTCCGGGCGCGGGTGGTTCGACGTTGAAGGCGTCGCTGATTGTCGCGGCCGTGGCGACGATCTGGCTCTTCGGGGCGTCCGACGGCGCGGTGACGGAACGTGAAGGCCGGCTTTTGCTGGGCGCCGACTACCAGCCGACGGTCGCCGAGCCGTGGACGAAGGACGCCGAGGTCGCCAAGGTCGACGGCGGTTACGTGGAGGCGGTGCGGCTGTTGGCCGAGGGCACGCCGTTCGGCGTCGACCCGGCGTTGGCCGTCCGGCTTTCCGCGTGGCTCTGTTGCACGGCGGTGCTCATCGTGACGACCGCGACGGTCTATCGTCGCAACGGCGGTTTGGCGGCCGGCTTGGTCGCGGGGGCGTTCGGCCTCTTGCCGGTGTTCCACTTCGCATCGAACGACGCCACCCCCGACGCCTTCCTGGCGATGGTCTTTTTCACTTGCACGCTGGGAGCGGCGTCAACCAGTTCGCGCGGCTTGCGAAACGCCCTGTTGATCGCCGGCCCCATGGGGGCGGCCTGCACGATTCTTTGGGATCCGCTCAGCTTCGCGGCGGAATCACCGTCGCTCCGATTGGTCGGGCTGACGGCCGCCCTGCTCGAGTGTTTGCCGTTGTGGCCGCTCGCGGTCGGCTTGTTCCATCGCGGCGACGACGCCGCCAGTCGCCGTTACCGACTGGTACTGGCCGGGGGCGTCCTTGCCGGGACGATCGTCGCAGCGGCCGCACCAACCTTTCAAACTGCCGGCGGTCTGATCGTCGGCGGCTGCCTCGCCGCCGTCGGCGGACCGTTGTTCCAACGGCTGGCGCGCTCGGCTCGCGACCCGAACGATCAATTGCAAAACTGGTGGATCCTCTGGTGCGTCTACGTCGGCGCCCCGGTTCTTTTGGCGACGGCGGCGTTGATCCGCGCCGCCGGCTGGTACAACTTCGGCGAGCGGTCTTTCGCCGTCTTCGCGGCGGCTGTCGCGGTGGCGTCCCTCGCCTGGGGCCTGCGACCGAGTCAACGATTGAAAGCCGCCGCTTCGACCGCCGTGGCGACCGCCCTGCTCTTCAAGATCGGCCTGACGTTCATCGTCCTGCCGGAGCACCGCCACTGGCATTCGCCGCGCGCGGTCATGAGCGCCGTCCGGCAAGCCACGCCGAAAGACGCCGTCCTCTACACCGACCTGCCGTTGTCGGCCGCCGCCCAGTGGCACCTGGCTCGCGCCGTCCTTCCGCTTTCCGAGGCGAAATCCAAATCGGTTGCCGCCGATCGACCCAGTTTCGCGCTCTATTCGGAACGGGTCTGGAACGAAGCAACCGGTCCGTCGGGTCTGCGCTGGCGGGTGGTCCGCCGGTTTGAAGGCCCCGCCGCTCGCCGCTGGCTGCTCGCCGAACATCGTGCCGCCGTCGTCGCCGTCGAGCCGTCCGCACCCCGCCGCTGATACGCCGGTCCGCCCCTCTTTCATAGCCCGCCGCGCGAGCAAGGGATTCCGAAATCCGCACGACGCCGAAAGCGCGGCCTGCGGACGACGAAGCGATCCGGAACCGGAATCCCTTGCTC
>JBOFFD010000979.1:0-2648 GCA_051648425.1 Planctomycetia bacterium | reverse complement strand
CCGCCACGCGCCAACTGACGAGCCGTGTAAGAAACTCGCTGGTCACCAACCGTTCCGGGGCGACGTAAAGAAGTTTGTAACCGCCCTCGTCCAGTCGGCGCGTCCGGCGGTACGCCGTTTCATTGTCGAGCGAGGAATTAAGAAAGGTCGCCGCCACCCCCGCCGTGTGCAGTTGGTCGACTTGATCTTTCATGAGGGCGATGAGCGGCGAGACGACGACCGTCAATCCGTCGCGCGCCAGCGCGGGAAGTTGATAGCACAGACTCTTGCCGGCGCCGGTAGGCAGGATGGCGACGGCGTCGCGGCCGGCCAGCGTCGCTTCCATGATTTCTCGCTGCAACGGCCGGAATTCGACATGCCCGAACACCTGTTTCAACAGTGTCGGCAGAGAGTTTGTTGCGGCGGAAGAAACGGGCGTCGCCATGAGGAACCTGTCGCTTCAATGAACGAGACGAAACCGGGCCGCCGGCGCTGGCGACGCATCGCCGCCGACGGAGGCGATGATAGTGAACTCCGCCGGAATTTTGCTATAGACTGCCTGCCGCAGCCAAGCCGAGGAAACCCAATGAACCAGTCCGCCGCCCCCAGTACCGCCGTTTCGTCGACCAACGGCGCGCCGGCCGGCAATACGCCGGGCCGGGTGCTCTTCGCCAGCCTCATCGGCACCACGATCGAATTTTATGACTTCTACATCTACGGCACCGCCGCCGTGCTGATCTTTCCGAAGCTGTTCTTCCCGTCGTCCGATCCCAACACCGCGACGCTGCAATCGTTGGCGACCTTCGCCCTCGCGTTCTTCGCCCGGCCGGTCGGCTCGGCGCTCTTCGGCCATTTCGGCGACCGCGTCGGCCGCAAGACCACGCTCGTCGCGGCGCTGCTCACCATGGGCCTGTCGACGGTCGTCATCGGCCTACTGCCGACCTACGCGCAAATCGGCGTGGCCGCGCCGCTGCTCTTGGCGCTTTGCCGTTTCGGCCAGGGCCTAGGGTTGGGGGGCGAATGGGGCGGGGCGGTGCTGTTGGCCGCCGAGAACGCGCCACCGGGAAAGCGGGCTTGGTACGGCATGTTCCCGCAGCTCGGCGCGCCGTTCGGCTTCATTCTTTCCGGCGCCACCTTCCTACTGCTCGGCGAAGTCATGACCGACGAACAGTTTTACAGCTTCGGCTGGCGCATTCCGTTTCTCGCCAGCATACTGTTGGTGGCGGTCGGTCTTTACGTTCGGCTTAAGATCGCCGAGACGCCGGTGTTTCAAAAGACGCTGGACGACGGCGGTCGAGTAAGAGTGCCGATGGTCGACGTCTTCCGCCGTCACACGCGCAATCTGGTCCTCGGCACGTTCTGCGCGTTGGCGACCTTCGTGCTGTTCTATCTGATGACCATCTTTTCGCTCAGTTGGGGGACCTCGGAAAAGGGCCTCGGCTATCCGAGAAAGGAATTCCTACTGGTGCAGATGTTCGCGGTGTCGTTCTTCGCGCTGACGATCCCGCTTTCAGCCGTGCTGGCCGACCGCTTCGGTCGTCGCGCGACCCTCATGGCGGTCAGCGCCGCCATCGCCGCCTTCGGCCTGCTGGCCGCGCCGCTGTTCGTCGCCGGCAACCTGGCGTCGGTCGCCGTCTTTCTCACTATCGGCCTGGCGCTGATGGGCATGACCTACGGCCCGCTCGGCACGCAGTTGTCGGAGCTTTTTCCGACCGAGGTGCGCTACACTGGGTCGTCGCTCACCTTCAACCTCGCGGGCATCCTCGGCGGCTCACTGGCTCCGTACATCGCCACCTGGCTGGCGACAGAACACGGCCTGCACGCCGTCGGCTGGTACCTCTCCGCCGCGGCGCTGCTGACGCTGATCGCGCTGTCGCTTTCGCGCGAAACCAAAGACGATGTGCTTTAAGACCATTCCCCGGCCGTCGGTTTTTTCGGAAGATGATCCGGGCTTCCGAGCGGCACCGCCTCGACGTGAAAGCGCTCCGCCCGCAACCGAGCCGTCCGGCGTTCACTCCATTCGGCATGCAACGACGAAAAACCATCGCCCTCGAACGGCGTTCCATGGCAACGTGCGCACGCAAACTCAACAATGGAAGGGATTTGCGGGAAACTGGGGTACAAGGATTCGAACCTTGACTAACTGATTCAGAGTCGCCGTCGACCGCCCCGCCGAACCACTCAAAGGCTTGGTTTTTTCCTAGAGAAACCTTTCTTTAGTTGCAACCCGACTGTCATCGATTCCACGCGTTTTTTACCGTCTTTCAGTGGCAGGCGCCCGCGTTTCGTGGCAGTTGAGTGGTAGTTCCTTCGACCTTCTGTTTTCATCCATCGAAATGAATACTCCGCACGGTGGCTTTGCTTTGAAAACCTGCGGGCGCGTCGGTGAAGTGGATGCACCGGCTGTCGTCGCTCAGAACCAAGGGTTTGACTCCCCCCTCCCCGGCATTCTGCGGCTTCTGAATTGAAACCTCGAAAACTCTTCGACACACAGGAAACCGCTGCGATGCGGCGACCCGCAAGGGCGGGGGGGGAAGAACCTAGACCGAGGGGCGTTCCGAGTCATCGTCGGCGGCGGTTCGGGCCGGACGCTTTTTCGATTCGTTGGCGCATCGCGGCCGACCAGTGGCTGAACTCCGTCGAACTCGATTCAAGCGCCGCGTCGAACC
>JBOFFD010000978.1:0-1912 GCA_051648425.1 Planctomycetia bacterium | reverse complement strand
CCCGAGGCGGTCGCCCAGGTCGTCAAGCTGGCGATCGAGTTCCGCCACGCCTTCCACCGCGACGTCGTCATCGACATGGTCTGCTTCCGCCGTCGCGGCCACAACGAAACCGACGAACCGAAGTTCACCCAACCCGTCCTTTACCGCCACATCGACGCCCGCAAGCGCACCAAGGAATCGTACCTCGACCACCTGGAAAAGTTGGGCGGCGTCACCCGCGCCGAGGCCGACCATATTGAGGACGTCAGCCGCGAACAGCTTGAGAAGGAGCACCAGGCGGCCCTCTCGCCCGACTACCGCCCCACGCCCGATTCGCCGCTCTCCACCGATTGGGAAGGCTACGTCGGCGGCGACGACGTGACCGTCCCCGAGTCGGAAACCGGCATCCCCCGCGACGTCGCCATGACGCTGCTGGACCGCCAAACCCACGTGCCCGAGGGCTTCCGCCTCAACGGCAAGATCGACCGCATCCTCCTCGCCCGCCGCGAGATGGCGGCCGGTAGGAAAACCCTCGACTGGGCCAGCGCCGAAGCCCTCGCCTTCGCCAGCCTCGCCGTCGAAGGCCACGCCATCCGCCTCAGCGGCCAAGACTGCGAACGCGGCACCTTCAGCCACCGCCACGCCGTGCTGCACGACTCCGAAGACGGCCGGCAGTACATCCCGCTGACCCACCTCGACCCTAACCAGGCGCCGGTCCGCATCATCAACAGCCCGCTTTCCGAATCGGGCGTCTTGGGCTTCGACTACGGCTACAGCCTGGAACAGCCGTCCGACCTCGTGTTGTGGGAAGCGCAGTTCGGCGACTTCTGCAACGCCGCCCAGGTCATCATCGATCAGTTCATCGTCTCGGCCGAAGACAAGTGGCGCACCTTGAGCGGCGTCGTCATGCTGCTGCCCCACGGCTTCGAGGGCATGGGACCGGAACATTCGTCCGCCCGTCTCGAACGGTTTTTGACCCTCTGCGCCGAAGACAACATCCAGGTCGTCAACCCCACGACCCCCGCCCAATACTTCCACCTGCTGCGCCGCCAAGTGCTGCGCCCCTGGCGTAAGCCGCTGGTGGTGATGACCCCGAAAAGCCTGCTGCGCAAACCGGAAGTGTCGTCGACCCTGGAAGACCTGGCCCACGGCGCCTTCCAGCGCATCATTCCCGACGCGCTGCCCCGGCCGGCGGAGAACGTGCAGTCGGTCCTGCTCTGCTGCGGCAAGGTCTACTACGACCTCGTCGAGTTCCGCGACGAACAAAAGCGCGACGACGTGGCGATCGTCCGCATCGAGCAGTTGTACCCGCTTTCAAAGAACCTCCTTGAGGAAACGCTGGCGGTCTACGCCGACGGCACCCCGGTTTACTGGGTGCAGGAAGAGCCGGAAAACATGGGCGCTTGGCGCTTCCTGCGGGTGCAGTTCGGCAGTGAACTGTTCGAGCGGCTGCCGTTCGGCGGCGTGACGCGCCCCGCGTCGGCCAGCCCCGCCACCGGGTCGGCCGGCAGCCACAAGCTCGAACAGCGCGAGCTGATGGAAGAAGCGTTCGGCATGCGGCCGGCCGTCGTTCCCGCCGCCCGCTGACGCCGCCTTCGAGAAACCGGATCAATCGCACGGCGACGGTTCCATCGAACGCGACGCCCGCCGATTCTCGCCATCTCAGGCGGACCCACCGGTCCGCCTTTTGCTTTTCCCGCCGAGCCATAGAATCGCACCTGGCGATGCCCGAGCACCTGGCGATGCCCGACGATCAACGAAGGACCACCGTACCATGCCCGTCGAAGTCAAGGTTCCCAATGCCGGCGAGTCGATTTCCGAAGTTCAACTCGGCGCTTGGTTGAAGAAAGAAGGGGACTTCGTCAAGAGCGAGGAAACGCTCGTCGAAATCGAAACCGACAAGGCGACGATGGAGGTTCCCGCCCCGGTCGCG
>JBOFFD010000977.1:0-2894 GCA_051648425.1 Planctomycetia bacterium | reverse complement strand
GTCCAAGTCGTCGAGCAGGCCGAAGTATTTGTCGCGGAGGGTTGCTATCGCGTCAGGATCCTGCATGGTCATAGAATGACATAAACCAGCCTTTTGAATCAATAGAAATCCGGCAACTTATTTTGGCGCGGACCCTAAGACGAAAACTTCGCAACCGCGATCAACCCTTGGGGATAGTCCTTGGTGAACTCGAAGTAGGTCTGCAATCCATTGAAAATGAGGCGTCCGGGCTGCACGCCCGACGCCGGCTTCACGCAGTAGAATTCTTCGACCATTCCGGCTCCGACAACCCGGCTCCGGTCGGCGAAATCGTAGTAGTGGAAGGCGGCGGGCATCGGCAGGCCGCCATTGTTCCGCCCGATGAAGGACTTGAACGGCGCCGGCACCGGCCAACGCTTGGCTTCGAGATCGTCGAAAAGCTTGGCCTGAACCGGCGATCCGCATTGAAACAGTTTCACCACCAAGGCCCCCGCGTCGCCTTCGGATTCCACCGACGGCGACAGGGTACGAAAGCGTGTGGTGAGCGGGAAGAGCGGCGTCAAGACGAAGAATGTAAAACCGTCCCCGGGTATCGTTTCCTATGAATTGGGCCGAACAACTCGGATCAACCGGCCGTGAAGATCCTCATACTCAGCCACGGTTTGGTGAATGCGAACGGCCAGCGCAACGAAATCAACATCGTCGGTACAGGCGACGATGCCCGCATGATCAGTATTGCGTCGATGAAGACGAATAAAGTCCTTGCGATTGATCGTTACAACGGCACGGCCTTCTTCGGCGGCCAACCGAAGCACTTCGCTGTCGGAAACGGCCTCTCCGGCCCGGCCACTCTCATGAATCGTCGTCGCGTCGCGTCCAAGTTTTCGTAGTTCGACGACGGCGGGCAACGGGAAGTTTTCGTCGGCGCAGAACCGCGCCACGGCTACTCCTCTTCATTCTCCTTAATCTCTCGTTCGATCTCGTCTTTATTCTGGGCGACGTACGACCAGGCCGCGACCAAGTCCGCTGCGTTCAGGGTTGGATAACTTCGCAAGACGTCGATTTCCGACATTCCCTGTCGCCGCCACTGCTCCAACAACCAAATAGGAATTCGAGTGCGAATCAGTCTCGCCGAACCGCCGCAGACGTTCGGCGTCGAAACGATCGAGGGGTAGCCGATCCAGGCGCCGGGCCGCCGATCTTGATCGGTCCGCCGCAGCAAAACATCTTCCGAAAGAGCTGCCAACAGCTCTTCGCGCTCTGTTTGGTCGAGGCCGGCGATCAACGGGTACACGTCCAAACGGCTCATCGACGATTCTCCCATTCATCGACCAAAAGAGGAAGCAACAGCGGGCGTGAGGATGGTCCGCAAAAGTTTAGGTCTTCCGGGCTTCAAGCCGATTGCGGGCCATCCTTGCCGAAATCTTCACTCGAAGATCACCGCAGGCGGACGGCCGCCGGGTGGACCAGCAGTACCGGCTTGCCTAAGAGCGGCAGCAGGGGGCCGACGGTGGCTTTCAGTTCTTCGCGCACGGCGGGCGGCATCATTTGCAGGGCCGCTTCGCCGACGTCGAGACCGAGCGCCCGCAGCCGGGCGTCGGACGGCTTGCTCGAATCCAAGTCGCCGAACAGCGACTCGATGACCGACGGCGTCTTCGGGAAATTCTCCAGCTCGACGTCGCCTTCCAGATTCGCCAGCTTTTTCGCCGCCGCCACCGCGTCGGCGAACGTGCCGAGTTCGTCGACCAGCCCGTTGGCTTTCGCCTGCCGGCCCGACCAAATGCGGCCGCCCGCCAGCGATTCCAACTTGTCGAGCGGCATCTTCCGCCCCTCGGCCGCCTTCGTCGTGAACTGCTTGTACGTTTCCTCCAGCATCTTACGGAACGCGACTTGCTCCGAATCGGTGAACGGCGCGTCGACCGACAAGACGCCGGAGTTCTTACCGCGGGACAGGATTTCGGATTTGACGCCGAACTTGTCCATCAGGCCGCGAAAGTTCATCTTACCGCCGACGACGCCGATCGAACCGGTCAGCGTGCCGGGTTCGGCGTAGATTTTGTCGGCGCCCATCGCGATGTAATAACCGCCGCTGGCGGCCACGTCGCCCATGCTGGCGACGACCGGCAGCTTGGAGGCTTCCAAAGCGTTCCAGATGAGGTCGCTGGCCGACGCCGAGCCGCCGGGGCTGTTGATGCGCAGGACGATCGCCTTCACTTTGTCGTCGGCGGCGGCCTTGCGGATGGCGGCCGTCAACGTTTCGGAACCGACCGTCGACCCGGACATCCCACTGGAACCGCCGACGCCGTCGACGATCGGGCCTTCGGCGTACACCACCGCGATCTTAGGCTTCGTGCCGCTCGACTTTTCCTTCTTCGGCGGTTCCGAAAGCAGGGTCATCAACTTCATGAAGCCGGCCAACCCCTCGAAGTCGTCCTCCATCATCTTACGGCCATAGTTTTTCTTGATGACGAGTTTGTCGACGCCGAATTCCTTGCGCAGCCGTTCGCGGAGTTCGGCGGGGTATTCGACGCGGTCGATCAATTTCGCCTTCAAGGCGGCGGCCGGGGTGAACAGCCCTTCGTCGATGGCGGCGCGCACGTCGTCGGCCTTCAGTTCGCGCGACTCGGCGACCACGCCGACCATTTGCTCGAAGTAGTCGTCGAGGACGGCGTTGTACTGCTTCTTCAACGGTTCGCTCATCGACGAACGGGTGAAGGTTTCGCCGGCGCCTTTGAAATCGCCCATCTGAAGGATCTGCGCCTGCACGCCGATCTTATCGAGCATGTCCTTGTAGAAGGACACTTCCAGCCGCAGGCCGCTCATCAGCAGGATGCCGACCGGCGGCATGCTGATTTCGTCGGCCGACGCCGCCAGCACGTAACCGGCGGTGCCGGTCATGTCGAGCTGGGCGTAGA
>JBOFFD010000976.1:0-8145 GCA_051648425.1 Planctomycetia bacterium | reverse complement strand
TCAAACCCGCTGGTCGACGCCCACCGGCCGTGTTCCACCAGCGACGAAACCCGCACCGCCAGCACGGCCGCGTTCAGCGCGACGGCGGCCGCAACCATCAATGCCAACACGCGCGGGGCCGTGAGGCGAGCTTGGCGGAGCGTTGACGCGGTACGTGAAAACGCCGGCGCGGCGGGGACGGTGAAGATCGTCATGGCGGCTCGCCTCGCGGGTGTCGCGGACGACCGGCGCCGTTCGCCGAGAATCCGCGCCGATCATCAGCCAGACTAAACCCACCGGCGAACCGGGTCAACCTTGGTCGGCGACCCCGCGCTTCGGGCAGTGCGGCGCCAGCAGGCATTCCGCGCAGTTCGGCTTCCGAGCGAAACAGACCCGCCGGCCGTGAAAGATCAGGCGGTGGCTAAGCATCGTCCACTCGGACTTCGGCGCCAGCGCGTTCAGTTCGACTTCGATCTTGACGGGGTCGGTGTTGTTCGTGAACCCCAATCGAAAGGAAAGACGTTGGACGTGGGTGTCGACCGGCAGGCCGGGGACGCCGAAAGCGTTGCCCAGCACGACGTTCGCCGTCTTCCGGGCGACGCCCGCCAGTTGCAGCAATTCCGGCATGGTGCGCGGCACGTCGCAGGAGAAATCGTCGACGAGGGTGCGACAGCACGCCAGCAGGTTCTTCGCCTTGTTGCGGTAGAACCCGGTGCTGCGGATTAGTGTTTCCAACTCGGCGGGATCGGCGTCGGCCATTGCCGCGGGCGTGGGAAATCGCGCGAACAGCGCCGGCGTGACCTTGTTGACTTGCACGTCGGTGCATTGCGCCGACAGGATGGTGGCGCAAAGAAGTTCAAACGGGTTGCGAAAGTCGAGTTCGCAATGAGCGTTGGGATACAGTTTCTTAAGAAGCCGTCGAACGGCGCCGGAACGCCGTTTAAGATCGACGACTTCTTCAGACCAAGCCTGGTCGCCTGGGGCTTCTTTGGGGACGGAAGCCGCCGGCGTCGAATCATGACGACGTTCGGTCTGCTTTTTCGGCAACTCGGACCGCTCCTTGGAGAGAAAGCCGAAGCGCGGACCAATGCAATCGGTCGGCGTCAGGCCGGCCGGGCGACCGGCGCGCCGTCGCGGTCGACCGGGACGTCGAGCAGGTCTTCCGGGTCGTCTTCGTCTTCTTCGACGACCTCCGGCGGCGGGGCGACCGGCGCGGCGTCGCGCCCTAAGTAAAGGCTCAGAACTTTCTCGAACGCGAGCCAATCTTCCTTTTCCAGGGCGTGGATCGGCGTCAGCGCGGTCTTAAGGACGGGCAGTTTGGCCAGGCGCCGATCTTTCTCGAACAATGAGCGCGGCGCGAAGGCGTCGGCCATGTTCGTATCGACGCGCAGGACGCAGCGGAACTCGTCGTACGCCGGCGTGACGGTCGGTTCCCAGTACTGATCCAGAAGCGTCACGTCCCGCTGCCGCTTCGGATAGTCGATCACGGTGCAGACGGCGAACGCGCCGCCGGCCGCTCCCGAAGCCCAGAGCACGACGCGGTCGGGCTTGAAGATCTTGCCCGCCGTTCGTTCGGTCACGCTCCAAGGGAACTCGGCGTTCGCCTTCAAGAGCGCGTCCACTTGGAACTTCTTCCGATTGACTTGAAAGATCCAATGTCCCACGAAAGCAAATCCTTCCTGGCGGCAACCCTGCTCGTCTCGAATGACGCTCCGAGACCACGACACCGCCCAGTCGCGAATGGAGATTGTCGAACGCCGACCGCTTTCAAGCAAGACCAGTCGACGGCCCGCCGGCCGCGTCGCCGACGGTGATTTCCACGGTGTAGTCGTCGATCGTCACGGTTCGGGAAAGCCGTGCGTCGGGCGTCCGCGTCGTCGTCAGCGTGGTGGCCAACGTTTCCCCTTGAATGTAGTCGCCGAACGCGGCAACGGCGGCGGTCGTTTCGGCAGGACCGACGACCCCCAACCGAATGCGGGCGGCGAAATCCAGTTCCATTTCCTTGCGAAGCCCCTGCACCGCATGGACGAGTTCGCGGGCCAAGCCCTCGCTCTTAAGTTCGTCGGTCAGTTGCGTCTCCAGCACCACGACGCAGCCGGTCCCCTCGGCGGCCGCGTACCCCTTCTTCGCCGTCAATTGCACCATGACGTCGTCGGGGCCGAGTTCGATCGTCGCACCACTGGATATTTTCAGTGTATAAGATCCGCTCCGCGCGAGCGCGGTCCGAATCGCCAAGCCGTCGGCCGCCGCCAGCGATTTTGAGATTTCCCCCAGCGATTTCCCATGGCGCGGCCCCAACGTCTTCAAATTCGGCTTCACCGTGAAATCAACGTATTTCTCGGCGTCGGTCGCCGCCGCCACCGCCTTCACGTTCAATTCCTCGGCCACCAGTTCCCGGTTCGCTCGCACCACGTCGTCCTTTGCGTGGTCCGCCAACAGCACCGTCACCCTCGCCAACGGCTGCCGAACCTTCAACTTCGCCTCGGTCCTCGCCGACCGGCCGGCGCTCACGACCGTCCGCACCAGCTCCATCTCGGCTTGCAGCGTTGACTCGATCGACGCCGGGTCGAACGCCGGCCAGTCGCACAAATGCACGCTCTCCGGCGCCGTCGGGTCGACCGACAGCACCAAGTTCCGGTACATCTGCTCCGCGAAGAACGGCGTGAACGGCGCGATCACCTTGGAAAGCGTGGTCAGGCACTCGTACAGCGTGGCGAACGCGGCCGTCTTGTCGGGCGAACGCCCCTCGGCCCAAAACCGCGACCGACTCCGCCGCAAATACCAGTTCGACAGCGCGTCGACTAACGTCGTGATGCGGCCGGCCGCCTCGAAGTTTTCGAAGGCGTCCATCTTTTCGGTGACGAACCGCACCGTCGCGTTCAGTTCGCCGACGATCCAGCGGTCGAGCGCCGGTCGATCGGCGAGCGGCAGCGCGGCATATTCCTTCGGATCGTAACCGTCGGCTTGGTTCGCGTAGATCACAAAGAAACTGTAGACGTTCAGCAGCCGAATCAGAAATTCGCGCAGCGAATCCTGAATGGCCGCTTCTTGAAAACGGGCGCTGTTCCAGGGCGGTTGGCCGGATAGGAACAACCACCGTAAGGCGTCGGCGCCGTATTGATCGAAGACGAAGCTCGGTTCGCGGTAGTTCTTCTTCCGCTTCGACATCTTCAGACCGTCTTCACCGAGAAGATGGCCTAAGACGATGCAGGTTTTGAACGGCACCGGGAACTTGACGTCGGAGCCGGCCAGTTCCTCGCGCAGCAGCGTGTTGATCGCCACCTGGCTGTAGAACCAGCCGCGCGTCTGATCGATCGCCTCGCTGATGAAATCGGCCGGGAACTGCGTTTTGAACTTATCTTTGTTCTGGTGCGGAAAGCCCCACTGCGCGAACGGCATGCAGCCGGAATCGAACCAGCAGTCGATCACTTCCGTCACCCGCCGCATGCGGGCGCCGGCGCTGAACGGGCTGTCGTACGTGACGGCGTCGATGTACGGCTTGTGAACTTTCAGATCGTCGCACAGATCCGGCTTCGCGCGCTTCGCGTCCAACCAGGCGTCGAAGCCCGCCGCACCGGGTTTGGCCTGCAATTCGGCGTACGAACCGATCGCTTCCTGCTTCCCGGTCGCCTCGCATTCCCAGATCGGCAGCGGCGTGCCCCAGAACCGTTCCCGCGACAGCGCCCAATCGACGTTGTTGCGCAGGAAGTCGCCGAAGCGGCCGGCCTTGATATGCTCCGGCTTCCAACGGATCGCTTCATTGTTCGCCAGGAATTCATCCTTGAACTGCGTCGTGCGGATGAACCAGCTTTTTCGCGCGTACTGGATGAGCGGATCGTTCTCCGCGCGCGGACAGAACGGGTACGGGTGGCGATACACTTCGCGCTTCAGCAGCGCGCCGGCGTCTTTCAGAAGACGGATGATCTCTTTGTCGGCGTCCTTGCAGAACTGACCGGCCACTTCCACCGCTTCATCGCGGAATTTGCCGTCGGGCTTCACCATTTGCAGGAAGCCGAAACCGTGTTCCTTGGCGAAACGGTAGTCGTCTTCACCGAACGCGGGCGCCACGTGCACCACGCCCGTGCCCGCGTCCAGCG
Organism: Planctomycetia bacterium; assembly: GCA_051648425.1. GTDB lineage: Bacteria > Planctomycetota > Planctomycetia > Kolteriales > Kolteriaceae > JBOFFD01. The sequence goes on along the minus strand of JBOFFD010000976.1, from coordinate 4,069 downwards.
TCACGAAGTCGGCGGCGTCGACCTGCCACGCTCGGCCGCCTTCCGGCTCCATGTAGCGAAAGACCGGTTCGTAATGTAGACCGATCAAGTCGGCGCCTTTGTAGCGCGCGACTTCCTTCAGATCCTTCTTCACATCGATCTTCAAATTGAAGAACGTCTTTTCCACCAGCGCCTCGGCCAGCAGGAAGCGTTCGGTCGCGCCGTCGCGCGTCAGTTCGAGCAGCACGTAGTCGAAGTCGGCCCCGACCGCCAGCGCCACGTTCGACGACAACGTCCACGGCGTAGTCGTCCAGGCGACCAGGCTGATCGGTGCAACGTCGCCCGCGGGCAGGCCCAGCGGGCGGGCGTCGGCGACGCGGAATCGCACGTAGACCGATGGGTCGTCGGTTTCGCGGTAGCCTTCGCCGACTTCGCCCGCCGACAGCGCGGTGCCGCCCTGCGCCCACCACCAAACGACCTTGTGTCCTTGGTACAGAAGGCCGCGGTCGAACAGCCGCTGCAACGCCCACCAGGCGCTTTCGATGTAGGCTTGGTGGTACGTGACGTACGCTTCGTCGAGGTCTACCCAGAAGCCGAGCCGCTTCGTCATTTCCTCCCACTGCTTCGTGTAGCGGAAGACCGATTCGACGCAGCGGTGTATGAACGGCTCGACGCCGAACGCTTCGATTTCCTCTTTGCTGGAGATGCCGAGTTCCTTGCCGACTTCCACTTCGACGGGCAGGCCGTGGGTGTCCCAGCCGGCCTTTCGTTCGCAGCGGAAGCCGCGCATCGTGAAGTAGCGGGGGAAGACGTCCTTGATGGTGCGCGTAAGGCAGTGTCCGGGGTGCGGAAGGCCGTTGGCGGTCGGCGGCCCTTCGTAAAAGACGAACGGCTGGGCGTCGCGGCGGTTTTCCAGCGACTTTTCGTAGATCCGACCGGCTTCCCAGAACTCGAGGACGCGGCGCTCCGCTTCGGGGAAATTGACGCGGGACGAGACTTCTTGAAACATGCGCAGGCCTTCAATTCCAGGACGAGCCGCAGCGCGGCGTGAACAGGTATGATAGCCAAGACGCCTCGCGACGGCCTCCAAGTTCACGGAAACCGCCTCGCCGCCCTTGCGAAACGGGGTCCGAATCGCCTACATTTTCTCAAAGCACCTTTCAACCGACGCCGAGGCTTTGCCATGCCGTTTGAACATCTCACGGACCTAGAAATCCGTCAAATGGCGCAGCGTCGGCGAACCGAGCGATGGCGGCGAGGCAGCCAAAACGCCGTCGAGATGGGGTGGGTCGTCGCCGTCTGCGTCTTTGCGACGCAGTGTTACCGCGCCCCAGTGGTGAAAGCCGATTCTTCGACGAAAACCCTCGCGTCTTTGGAATGCCGCCGGATCAAGACGCCCCCGGTCATTGATGGAAAGGGGGACGACGCCGCCTGGAAAGACGCCCTTACCATCAAGAACTGGATCGTCGGTTGGGAGGAAGGACGCCCGGCGAAGACGGCGACGGCCGCCCGCCTTTGCTGGGACGACGACAGCCTGTACTTCTTCGCCGACCTGACCGACGCCGAAACTGTCGTCGACCGCCCCGTTTACGAAACCGAGTTTCCACCGTTACGAAGACTATCCGACGCTGCGGCCTGTCGGCGAGTAAGACGGTCCACGCGAGCGACTGAAATGAATCACCACTCCGAAACAATTCTTTTGCTTTCATTCCGAACCTGACGCCGTCGAGGATGCGTGCCTGATGAAACTTGCAGTCTTACTGACGATGGCGGTGCTTGCCGCGGCGCCGACCGCCTCGGCCGAGGACAAGCCCGCCGCGCCGGAAAAGCCGTTCGGTTTGACGACGCGCGTCCCATGGACGGACTCGAAGGTTGTCGGCTCGCCGGAGCCGCCGCCGCCGTTCAGCGTCAAGCAGATCTTCGAGAAACTACCGGTCAAGCAGCCGCTGTACATGTACCCCGAACCGGGGACGACCGACAAACTGTGGTTGGTGCAACACCTCGGCGCCAGCGTGGGACCGACGAAGATCGACCGATTCACTCACGCCGCCGACGTCGCGACCTCGGAAACGATCTTCGAGTGGCCCGATATCATCACCTACGGCGTCGCCTTCGACCCGAACTACGTCGCCAACGGCTACGTCTACATCTGCGGCAACGGACCGAAAGACGGCAAGGATAAGTACAACCGCGTCTCACGCTTCACCGTCGACCGCAAGCCGCCTTTTAAGATCGATCTGAAATCCGAGTTTCCGATCATCGACTGGAAGAGCGACGGTCACAATGGCGGCGATCTCGGTTTCGGTCCCGACGGCTTCCTCTACATCACCACCGGCGACGGCACCAGCGATTCCGACGACGGCGACACCGGGCAGGATCTCGACGACCTTTTGTCGGTCATGATCCGCATCGACGTCCACCACCCCGATCCAGGCAAGCCGTACTCGATCCCAAAAGACAATCCGTTCTTAGACGTCGCCGGCGCCCGACCGGAGATTTGGGCCTATGGTTTCCGCAACCCCTGGAAGATGACGTTCGACCGTAAGACCGGCCAGTTGTGGGTCGGCAGCAACGGCCAGGACGTCTGGGAATTCGTCCACTTGGTGCGGCGCGGCGAAAACTACGGCTGGGCGCACACCGAGGGCGGCCGACCGTTCCGCCCCGACCGCCCGCGCGGGCCGCACCCCGTCACGCCCCCGGTGACCGAACATCCGCACTCGGAAGCCCGGTCCCTTACCGGCGGCCTCGTCTATTACGGTAAGAAACACCCCGAACTTACCGGCGTCTACATCTACGGCGACTACTCCACCGGCCGGATTTGGGGCGTCAAACACGACGGCGCGAAAATCGTGTACTTCAAGGAACTGGCCGACACCTCCCTCGCCATCTCCGGGTTCGGCTCCGACCACGACGGTGAAGTGTACGTCATCGACTACCGCACCGGCGTCTACGCCTTCGAGCCGACGCCCCCGGAGGCGGCCGTCGCCAACAAGAACTTTCCGCGAACCTTAAGCGCCACCGGATTGTACGCCGACGTCGCCAAGCATCTGATGCACCCCGCGGTGATTCCGTACTCGGTGAATTCGCCGTTGTGGTCGGACGGCGCGCACAAAGATCGATTCATCGCCCTGCCGGAATCCTCGGCGATCGACTACACCGCCGGCCGCGGATGGAACTTCCCCGAAGGATCGGTGTTGGTGAAGACCTTCTCGCTGGACGTGAAGGCCGGCGACGCGACGTCGCGCCGGCGGGTGGAAACCCGCCTCATGGCGAAAACCCAAGGCGAGTGGGAAGGGTATTCCTATCTTTGGAACGACGAACAGACCGACGCCGTCTTAGTCGACAAGGCTGGCGCCGATCGAGAATACAGCGTCGGCGACGCGACGGCCCCGGACGGCGTGAGGAAGCAGGTCTGGCACTACCCCAGCCGAACCGAGTGCATGGTCTGCCACACCCGCGCGACGAACTACGTCTTAGGGCTGTGTCATCTTCAAATGAACCGCGACCACGACTACGGCGGCGTCGTCGACAACCAACTGCGCGCGTTGGAACACGTCGGGGCGCTGAAGATGGCGGAGGCGGATAAGAAGCGGATCGGCGACGAAAAGGATAAGCTTGTGAATCCGATGGACGCCGGCCAACCGTTGGAAGCGCGGGTGAAATCGTACCTGCATTCCAACTGCGCCGTCTGCCACGTCGCCGCCGGCGGCGGCAACGCGCGGATGGAACTCGAATTCACCACGCCGCTCGACAAGATGGTGGTCGTCGACGCCAAGCCGCAGCACGCCGATTTCGGCCTTCCCGACGCGCGGATCGTGGCGCCGGGGGCGCCGGAACGCTCGGTGATGTTGCAACGGATGGCGCGCCGCGGCCAGGGGCAAATGCCGCAGTTGGCGACGTCGCTCGTCGACCAGGGGGCGGTCGATCTGTTCAAGGCGTGGATCGCGGGCCTGCCGAAGACGCCGCCCGCGACTACGGCGGCGACGAAGTAACGGTTGGGTTTGCGACTGGAAGTAGGCGAAGGAGCGGTCCAAGACGGAGCGTCTTCGTTAGCCGCCGCTTTCCTCAGCGGCGCGTCCTCGTCCGTCGG
>JBOFFD010000975.1:0-1869 GCA_051648425.1 Planctomycetia bacterium | reverse complement strand
ATCGAACCGACCAGGATGGTCGCGCTGAAAAGAAACGTCACCGGTCGATCCTCCGCAGTCGTCGTCGCGCCCCAACGTTCGCGTTCGACGACAGCATACGGCGTCGGCCGCCGTCGGCGCGGCGTTTTCCCCGATCGCGGGGCGACGGCGAAGTGCGGTTGACAGGATCGCGCCGACCACGTATCCGCCTCTATCAGCGATTTTTCTTCGTGAACCATCCCCGGAACTCCGACATGCCGCCGACGCCGGCCGCCTTCCCAATGAGGGAATCGCGCCGGTAGGAGTGGTCTCGTGTCGGTCGACCGGCGTCGACGGTGGTCTTTCGATCGAGCGGGAGAGGGTGGCGATGCGTTACGGTGGAACGATGAACGGGCGGGCGGCGGTCCGACGCGCGTTGCTCCTGACGGGCGGCGCCCTGCTTGCGTCGGCCTGTCTCGCCGGACCGACCCGCGGCGCCGACGCCCCCGCGCCCTCCGTGGTCGAAGCGTCTCCGTTGCTCGAGGCGTCGACGCTGAGCGTTTCGACGCCGACTTCGTCGACCGGGGCCCCCGCACAATCGCAGCCGACCGACGCCACCGCCGCCAAGAAAGAGCGGTTCGTGGCCGGTTTCGTCGATCCGGAGGCGACGCTGGAACTGTTCGTCGGCCGGACGCGCATCTTAGCCTTGAAGAAGACGCCGAAACGCATTCAGATCGCGGATGAAAAGATCGCCGGCTATACTGTGGTGTCCCCGCGGGAAGTGCTCGTCCAAGGATCGACGCAAGGCGTGACGATTCTGAATTTGTGGTTCGCGGCCGAAGGGCCGGCGGGCGCCGAGGGCAAGGAAGAGACGCTTTCTTACTTGGTGCGGGTCGACGCCGATCCGGACCTGGAGGAACGGTCGCAACGGTTGTTGAAGGTGTTGGAGGCCGAGCTGCGCGGCGCGTTCCCTGAAAGCGCCGTCGAACTGAAGTTGGTCGGCGGCCGACTGACGATCGCCGGTCAGGCGAAAGATCCGCGGGAAGCCGGCAAAATCGTTCAGATGGTGGAGGCGGGGAACCCGGCGGGGCCGGTGGTCGACCTGCTGCGGGTGCCGGTGGAACGGCAAGTGATGCTGAAGGTGACGGTGGCCGAGGTGAATCGGGCGGCGGCGCGGTCGATCGGCGTGCGGTTCGGCGGCGGCGACGCAGGCCTGCCGTCATTCGGTCGACGCACCGGCAACCGCATCGTCGCGGAGACCGGCGGCCTGGCGGGCAACGGCGTCGTCAACACGACCGGCGTCATGGACGGCCGACAGGCCCGCCTCGCGCTCGACGCCCTTCGCAAGATGAACTACGCCAAATCACTGGCCGAACCGTCGCTGGTGGCCCTCAGCGGGCAGACCGCCACGTTCCAGTCGGGCGGCCGTTTCCCGGTTCCGGTGGGCGAGGCCGGCCCCGACGCCAAGCATCCCGGCGCCGAACGGCCCGGCGTCGGCTTCCTGCCGTACGGAGTGCAGATGCGCTTCACGCCGTTCGTCGCCGAAGACGACCGCATCCGTCTTAGCGTCCAGGCCGAGATCAGCGCCCGCGACTTAGCGGCCGGTCGAACGAACATCGGCGGCGCCCTGGTGGCCGGCGTGACCACGCGCAATTTCGAGACGACGGTGGAACTGCGGGAAGGTCAGACGCTGGCGGTGGCGGGCGTGGTGCAGACCAACCTGGCGGCGGAAGGCCGACGAATTCCGTTCCTCGGCGAGCTGCCGTTGGTCGGGCGGTTCTTCTCTTACAGCAAAACCGTCGCCGGCGAACAGGAACTGGTCGTCTTAATCACGCCGACGCTGGTGGGCGGCCTTGATCCATGCGAGGCGCCGAACGTGCTGCCCGGCTCCGACATCGTCGAGCCGGGCGA
>JBOFFD010000974.1:0-4387 GCA_051648425.1 Planctomycetia bacterium | reverse complement strand
TCCGAATACCGCACCACACCGATCGGTCGACGAATTCGGAATGAAAGACTCGGAATCCCTTGCTTGCGCGGCGGGCTATGAGACCAAGGAATGATTTAAAAGGATCTGGTCGGGAAAGAGGTCGAACGGCGCGGGGACGTCGCGCCGAAGTTTAAGATCGGGCCGTCGATTTAGTGAGCGGCGTGGTTTTCGACCAGGGCGTCGAACACCCGGACCTTCTTCCACAGCGGCTTGCCGGCTTCGATGAATTTCAGATGGTCGGCGTGGTCTTGGTAGACGTCGTGGGCGGCGCGGTTTTCAAAGACGACGTGCAGGCCGACGTTGAAGTCGACGTCGTTCACTTCGCGCTTCAGATCGGCGGCGCGGGGGCCGGCCGAGAACGAGACGATGCCGGGGATGCCGGCGAGGTGCTTGTTGCAGGTGTCGACGAGTTTGGCGACCGTTTCCGGACTGTCGTCGACGGTGGTGAAGTAGACGTTGTGGACGAGCTTCGGCTCGGCCTTGACGGCCGCCGCCGCTTCCGACCCCGGCCGCGTCGCCGAAAAACCGCCCACGCCCGCCGCCAGAACCGCCGCCGTCGCCATGATCTTGATCCAGTTGCCGCTCATTGAAGTCCACTCCCGTTGGGCCGCCGCGCTCCATGTCGACGGCCGCGTCGTTATAGCGAGACCGCCGACCTAGCGTCTTGTCGAACTGAAGGGGCGCGGGCAGTCGTTCGGGAACCGGCTTGGATTGAGCGATTTCCACTAGTCGGCGGCGTCGAACAGGTCGGGGCCGTCCTTGCGTTTGTTCGAGTGGTTCGCGTAGGTCGCCCAAGTCGGCGAGTAGTCGTCCGAAGCTTGATTCCCCCAGCACACCCAACCCGGACGGACGCCCCGCGCGAAAAGTTCGAGCCGCGGGCCGGGGCTGCATGCCTCGACGAGGTCGTACAGTTCGTCGGGTTTCCGCGAATGTTCGCGTTTTCGCGTCGAAAGGAAGTTCACCTGTCGGCGCCCCGGCGCCAGCGTTCGCGCGTTCTTGCCGCGGACGCCGAACAAGATGAGTTCGGTGACGTTACGGAAATAGAAACCGACGCCGCGCCCGTCCGGCCCGCCGTCTTTGCGGATCTTATGCCAGACGATGTTCGACTTATACTGGAATCCCCAGTCGGCCAACACTTGCAATCCTTCCACGAGCAGCGCGTTCGGCACCCACAAATACAGGTGGGCGGGAGTATCCGCGACTTGATCGACGGGAAGGGAACGAATCTCTTGCAGATTCATCGTGCTGTAGCGGGAGAGGCGACGGTGTTCCGGCGCCATCTTTCCCGTGCGGTTCTGAAACTGCCACGGCGGATCGGCAAGGATGGTGGCGAATTTCCTCGCGCCCACTGTTTCAAGCAAATCGACGGCCGCTTCGGATCGAGAATCGCTCATCCTAGTCCACCCAATCCGAAATGACCCTGCGCGTGATGCCGACCGCAAGGACCGGACAACCGCCCTGGCGGCCGGCTTCCAAACGATAAGTCAGTTTACCCATCCAAGTCGTACTCGCGCCGTACTTCGACTTGATCAGTTTAAGTTTGCCGTTCTTATCTTTTCTTGGACTGCCGACATCGTCCAATTCCGCTCCAAGCGTGTCGAACACCACGTTCAGGTCGGCGCTGCGCGTTAGAAGCACGGCGACATCGATCAGGTCGCATTCGTAGAACGCCCTGAATGCGTATAAGTCGCGGTCGAACGTCTGGTCTTTACTGTTCCATTCGACGTCGAACGCGACTCGGCCCTTTACGAAGTCGACTTTATGTCCGTCGAGGAAGTTTCGACGGACGATTTGCTCGACGGGCGCCCCCTCTCGCCGCAGTTGAATCGGATCGATCGTTTCAGAAGGACTTTCCGAGTCGTCGTCGCCGACTTTTGGAATGGACCCCGACATCTTGGAGATATGCAGGTCGCCGGTTATGCGGGTTTCATTCCAGCCGCGGGGCCGCAACAGCGACGACAGCCTTTTCGGAATGTCCGACTCGTTTCCGCCCGGCTTGCGAATGTCCGCGATGCTTAGAGAGAACGCATTCAGGGCGACGGTAAGATCTTCATGCTCAACCGCAGCACTTGACGCCAGTATCTGGGCTGCGTTCCGATAGCTCCGGATTTCGTACCGATCAAGAATCTCGGCGGGGAGGAACGCGCTCAAATCCTGCGACGACTCGGCCATCTATTCCTCCCGCTTCAAATCCCAGAATCTATCCTACGGCGAAGTCCACTGGCGGGCTTCAACCAAGCCCGCGATTTCCGAATGTCCGGCTGGCGGGGCGGTCTTTGGTCGGCTACGATGACATTCGGGTTCCGCGACGCCCGTCGTCGAACCACCCTTCCGTGCCTTCATCCTGGACCACCGCCGAGGCGCGACCGATGCCGGACCACCGTCCTTTCCTGTGCCTTGTGCTGCTCGCGGCGTCGGTCGGCGTTGGGCGGGCCGGCGACGACGTTGATTACTCGCGGGACGTCCAACCGATCTTCGTCAAGCACTGCGGCGACTGCCACGGCCCCGGCGACCGGCAGGCCGGCTTGCGGCTCGACCGCCACGACCGGCTGCTGTTGGGGGGCGACAACGGGCCGGGCGTCGTCGCGGGCAAGCCGAACGAAAGCCGGGTGTTTCTGGCGGCCAGCGGCTCTGGGGGCAAGACGATCGCCGTGATGCCGCCCGAGGACGAAGGGGAGCGGTTGGGGCCGGGCGAGCTGGTGGTGCTGCGGCGGTGGATTGAAGCGGGGGCCGTCGGACCGAAAACCCCCGAACCGCCGCTGGCGCGTGAAACCGTCCGCAGCGACCATTGGTCGTTCCAACCGATCGCCCGGCCGATGCCGCCGGCCGTGCCGGAAGCCGTCTCGTCGTGGGTGCGAAATCCGATCGACCGGTTCATCGCCGCCCGGCTGGCGAAGGAAGACCGCCAGCCGTCGCACGAAGCCGACCGCGTCACACTGATCCGCCGCGCGACGCTCGACGTCGTCGGACTGCCGCCCAGCCCCGAAGCGGTGGCGGCGTTCGTGGCGGACCCTCGGCCCGACGCCTACGAACGCCTCATCGACCGTCTGCTGGCCCACCCGGCCCACGGCGAACGCTGGGGCCGCTGGTGGCTCGACGTCGCCCGCTACGCCGATTCCGACGGGTACACCATCGACGGCCCGCGCACCATCTGGCCGTACCGCGACTGGGTCGTCGCCGCCCTCAACGACGACCTGCCGTTCGATCAGTTCACCGTCCGCCAACTTGCCGGCGACCTGCTTTCCCCGAACAAGAATAGACCGAACCGCGATTTGGCCGTCGCCACCGGCTTCCACCGCAACACCATGATCAACGGCGAAGGCGGCACCGACCCCGAACAGTTCCGCGTGGAGGCGGTCGTCGATCGCGTCAACACCACCGGCGAGGCTTTTTTGGGCCTTACCGTCGGCTGCGCGCAGTGTCACACGCACAAGTTCGATCCGATCTCTCACCGCGAGTACTATCAGCTTTACGCCTTCTTCAACGACGCCGAGGACCGCACGCTGGAACTGCCGACCGCCGACCAGGAAAAGGCACTCGCCGACCTTCGCGCGAAGACGGCGGCGCTGCGGAAAAAGCTGCATTCCGTCAAAAACTCCGCCGAGGGTCGGCAGCCGGCGTGGGAAGAGGCAACGATGGCCGTCGCCAAAAGCTGGACGCACTTCGACCCGCAATCCCTTTCCGGAGGCGGCGCCACGCTGAACAAGCTGGTCGACCTTTCGGTCTTCGCCGGCGGTCCCTCGCCCGACGTCGCCACGTACAAGCTGACCTCGGCGCCGGTCGCCGGCCCGATCACCGGGCTGCGGCTGGAGGCGCTTTTGGAAGGCAGCTTGCCGAGCGAAGGCCCGGGCCGGGGACCGAAGGGCGCGTTCCTGCTGTCGGAAATCCGCATAACGTCAGCGTCGGCGGCCGATCCGGCGAAGGCGACGCCGGTGAAGATCAAGCGGGCGGTCGTCGACGCGCCGACCGCCGGCTCGGCCCTCGAAAAGACGTTCGACGGCAAGCTCGACACCGGCTGGACCAACGCCCTGAAGCCGACCGAGAAAAACACCGCGAAGACGGTCGTCTTCGAGTTCGCCACGCCGGTCGGCGGCTCCGAGGAACAGGTTCTGACCGTGGAACTCGACCAGCGCGGCGGCGACCGACGAACGCTGGGTCGGTTCCGTCTATCGACGACCGCCGCCCCGCCGCCGTTGCACGTCGTCACCACCGACGTGGCGCTCATCCTGTTCACGCTGCCCGAAAAGCGGAACGACCTCCAGAAAAAGACCCTCGAAGACGCCTTCCTGAAATCCGATCCGGCGCGGGCCGGCCTGCTCGCCGAGATCGACGCGCTGACGAAGAAGGAACCGAAGGTCGTCACCTC
>JBOFFD010000973.1:0-3566 GCA_051648425.1 Planctomycetia bacterium | reverse complement strand
TTTGGTTTCCAATCGCCACAATATGAGCGTTGTCGAAGTCGCGCAGGATTCCCAAGTCTTCTTCGTCTGGGTACTCGGAGACTTCCGCGCGATCGGCTTGAGGCCCTTCCATTTCCTGGTCGTATTTCGCCTGGCTGTCCTGGATTGACGTTCCGGTCCGACATTTCACGCTGGCGGACCAGCGTCGCGATCGGGTGCATTTTCACCTTCCGCCACCGCGCCGCGCCTTCCTCCGCCGCGCTTTCCTCAGTCGCAAGAGATTTTGGGTGCATCCGTCGCCGTCGTAGAACTGCTCGTGAAACTCCGTCGTCGAAAAAGCAGGTCCATTTCACAGTTGATTTCGGTGAAGTCTCGACGGATCGCGGCGATGGGCGGACTGGGCAGCGGCGGTGGAAGCCGAACGGGCGGCAAGCCGACGACCGACGATTATCACGCGCTCGACGTGCGTGAACTTTACCGTGACGGCGCCCTTGCTTCAGGCGGTTGGACCGCCAAGCTCTGGCCTCACCGCCACGGCGCGGCGGCGATCCTGGTGAAAAGCTTCCCCAGCTCCGGCCACGTCGTCCTGAAGTACACCCACGGGACGGGACAGGCGGCGAAGTCGACGGAGTATGCCGTCCAGTTCGACTGGACGCCGTGTACGTTGGGCGGCCGGCGGCCGTGGTTTCGGTTTCCGGCGTGCGGCGATCCTTTACAGCGGGCCGGTCTTTCAGTGTCGGAACTGTTTGGGGCTGGTCTACGCAAGCCAAAAGGAAGACGCCGTCGATCGTGCGTCGCGGCGGTTGCGGAAGGCGGCGGCCGCGCTCGGATGGCACAATCTCTTCTTCGAGCCGCTTGGGGACAAACCCAAGGGGATGCACGTCCGAACGTACATGCATCGATTGGAGCGGTTCGACGCGGCCCTCGAATCAAGTTCAACGACGTTCGGCGACTGGTCGGCCGGTACCCACGGAAGGATCGAAAAGGCGTCCCGCCCGAACCGTAGCCGCCGATAGCTCACCCTCTGGTTCAGGTTCTTCCCGACCCTCCCCCACGCTTGCGAGTCGCCGCATCGCACCGGTTCCTTGTGTTTGGGCGAATTTTCGAGGTTTCAATTCAGAAGCCGTCGCCCGCTGGGGGGCAAATCCTTGGTTCTGAGCGACGACAACCGGTGCATCCTCTTCGCCTACGCGCCCGCAGGTTTTCACACCTTTTTCACCTCCGAGCCGATAGGTCGAAGCGTCATCTTTTCTCGACTTTATCGAAGGCGTCGACCATCGCATGAATCGCCGCCCGGATCGACGGCGGCAGCGACGGCCAGACAGCGACGACGTGCGAGAGGTCGGCCGGTACGACGGAGGACGACGCACCGCCGAGAAGGTCGATCGGCACGCGACGACAGCCTTTGCTACAGCCGGCGTCGCCGTCCGTGTACAAACCATTGCCTTTATCGGCGTTGCGCCCCGTATCCGTCGGACTGTCGATCCGGAGGTTGCGGGTTCGACCCCCGTCGTCCTCGTTAGATTCACCTTTCTTCGATCGTCTTCCTCTTCCCTCTTCAAAACCCCCATTGTGAACGGCCTGCGGACTTTGGCGGGGCGTGAAGCAGTCGAACCCGGACCGGGGACGATACTCCTCCGTTCGGTGCGGATTGGGGCCTCGCCGGTGAGCTGCCTCCCCCTGGCGCCCGCCGGCCTAAACCGCATCTTCACAATCACCGAAGGGATCGGCGGAAACTACTTCTTCCTAAAGTGTTCCATCGACGACTATTCCGAAAATGCCGCCGCCTGCGGAAGGAAAACACCGACGCGGGAGAGTTCCGCCTGGCGACGAAGGGGGAAAAGATGTATACATGAGTTCAGGAAAACGACCGATCGAAGCCAGGTTCCACGGGCGGCGAGAGTACGGTCGACATAGCAAAAGATAGGGTTGTAACGATTGTGACGGCCCTCCGGCTTTTGGCGCGGTCGGGTTCGTCGGGTTGGACTCAATCCGACGGCGGGCGCAGCCTAAACCATAGGTCGTCGAATACATCACTTGGCACCCAGCAAGAGCACGCCGTCGACTTGCGAACGTCTGGTGAAGACCAATCACCGGTGGATCGACGGCACCGACACGGACGTCGCCGAGATTTCGGTCTCGACGGCCTTTGACCCAGCAATTCACATGACCGTCCCGCGGTTCGATGGGGCGGCGCGAGCGCCGAGAAACCTATGAAAATCGATCGTCTCTACACCAAGGCTGGTCAGGGTCCTTTCGCGGCCGTCGAGTTCAAGCCGCGGACTTCCCGAATTTCCAATCCCGACGGTTCCGTGGTGTTCGAGGCGAAAGACGTTCAAGTTCCGGCCCACTGGTCGCAGGTGGCGACCGACATTCTGGCGCAGAAGTATTTCCGCAAGGCCGGGGTGCCGCTCAAAACCGAGGCGGTACCGGAAGACGGCGTGCCCGAATGGCTGCGCCGACGCCGCGCCGCCGGCGAATCGGGCTACGGCGGCGAAAACGACAGCCGGCAGGTCTTCCTGCGGTTGGCCGGCTGCTGGAGCTACTGGGGCTGGAAGCACGGCTACTTCGACGCCGAGACCGACGCCGCCGCCTTCCACGACGAACTGTGCCACATGCTGGCGATGCAGTTCGCCGCCCCCAACAGTCCGCAGTGGTTCAACACCGGCCTGCACTGGGCGTACGGCATCGAAGGACCGTCGCAGGGCCACTACTTCGTGGACCCGCGCACCGGCCGCCTGACGCGCTCGGCCAGCGCCTACGAACACCCGCAACCGCATGCGTGCTTCATCCAGTCGGTGCGCGACGACCTCGTCAACGAAGGCGGCATCATGGACCTGTGGGTCCGCGAAGCCCGCATCTTCAAATATGGGAGCGGAACCGGCTCGAACTTCTCGCGCATCCGCGGCGAGGGCGAGCCGCTTTCCGGCGGCGGCAAGTCGTCGGGACTCATGTCGTTCCTGAAGATCGGCGACCGAGCCGCCGGCGCCATCAAGTCGGGCGGCACCACCCGTCGCGCCGCCAAAATGGTCACCCTCGACGTCGACCACCCCGACATCGTCGAATACGTGAACTGGAAGGTCGCCGAGGAACAGAAGGTGGCGGCGGTCGTCGCCGGCTCCCGCGCCTGCAACCGCATGCTCAACGGCGTCTTGAAGGCGGCCTGGGACTATCCGTCCGACGACGACCGCTTCAATCCGAAGAAGAACAAGCCGCTCGCCAAGGCGATCGCCCGCGCCTACGACGCCCACGTGCCGCCGAACTACATCGAGCGCACGCTGCAGATGGCTCGGCAGGGGGCGAAGGAACTCCGCTTCGAGGAGTACGACACCGACTGGAACTCGAAGGCGTACGCCACGGTTTCGGGGCAGAACTCGAACAACTCGGTGCGCATCAACAACAAGTTCATGGACGCGGTGGAAGCCGACGGCCAATGGAGCCTGTTCTGGCGGACCGAACTGGAATCGGCCCGCCGCGACGGCCGTTCGCCGAAGCCCAAGAAGACGATGGCCGCCCGCGAGCTGTGGGACCAGATCGCCTACGCGGCCTGGGCGTCGGCCGACCCCGGTCTGCAGTTCCATTCCACC
>JBOFFD010000972.1:0-2555 GCA_051648425.1 Planctomycetia bacterium | reverse complement strand
TGCTGTACGGCGCCGGCTTCGACCCGTACGTCTACGTCGACCTGTTGGCGCAGCCGATGACCGAACGGCAGACCACCGCCCCGCGCATTCTGCTGGTCGACCACCCCGCCTTGCTGGAACTGCGGCGGTTCATCCCGGCGCCGGTGGTCTACCTGCGGGCGCCAGCCTCGGCCGACGATTCAGTGCTGCAACCGCCCGCCGACTGGACGGACGGCGTCGACGCGGAAGCCTCGGCGGACCCGGCCTGCTCGATGGAATCGATGGACGATTCCCAAGACGCCGACGTGGCGGCGATGGAGTCGACCGACGAGCCGGCGGCCGGCGCCGAAGTCGGCGCCGAGGTCGGCGGGACGGGGGACGCGGAAGGCGTTCATGTGGACGCCGTCGCTTTGACGCCGCGGGCGGTGGCCGCCCCCGCGCCGCCGGTGCATGCGGAGGTCCACGCGGACCACGCCGTCGACCAAGCCGCCTTCGACAAATGCCGTCGACTGACCCCGGCCGGGTTCGACTGGCTGGAACCGTTCCAACGCCTAGCCGACGCCCTCTCCGAAATCCGCGAAGCGACCGCTCAACCGACCACCGCCGCCGTCCTCGCCGCCCCGCCGACTTCCGCCGCCTGAGTGCGTTGCGCGAGCCAACCCTGATCGATCGGCCCCTGCTCGGTCAAGCGCACCGTCCGGGGTGAAGCGGTTCATCCTTCCCCTTTCTTCATTTCCATGAGCGTCCTACCCGGGACGGGTCGCCCCCATCGCGCGGGTGCCGTTGACCGCTTCCGGGGAACCAAGTATTCGTGCGGGAAACCGGCGCACCCGGACGGGTCGGCGCCGCGCTTGGAGGACTTGGCATGTTGCGCACCGCGAAACTCCGAAGACCATCGACGGCCCGCCGTTGGAACGCCCGCCGCTGGTCGGCCGTGAACGCCACCTTGGGGGCCGCCCTGGCGACCCTCGCCCCGGCTTCGTCGACGCCGGCGACCGCCCAAGGCCTGGAGGACGTCGGCCGCGGCTTGCTGCGGAAGGCTGCCAACCGTTTCACGGCGCCGCTGGAGCGCGGCGGGCCGCAAGCCGCCCCCCGCCCCGCACCGCCGCAGCCGGCCCCCGGCGCGCCCGCGCCCAACTTTTCGCAGCCCGGAGCGGTGGCTGGCGACCAGGTCAACATCGCCCCCTTCATGACGCAGACCGCCGACGGCTGGAAGCTGGTCGCCCGCCGCTACTGGCAGCCCGGCGCCACCGTCGCCGGCAGGCTGCCCGTCATCCTGTGTCACGGCTTCACGTACAACGCCAACTTCTTCGACCTCGACCCGAACAACAGCCTGGCCCGGCATCTCGCCCAGCGCGGCTTCGACGTCTGGGTGGTGAACCTCCGCGGCGCCGGCCAAAGCCACAAGTGGGCCTTCAGCACCCAAGGCGGCGGCGAGGCGGTCGTCGGTCGCATCTTCTCGCAACTGGACCGTTCGATTCCCGAAAGCGGCTACGTCAGCATCGATCCCAAGTTCTACAAGTGGGATCTCGACGACTACGTCGACCACGACGTACCGGCCCTCGTCGCCCTCGTCCGCCAACACACCGGCGCCCGCCGGGTTTCCTGGCTTGGTCACTCGATGGGCGGCAACGTCGCGCTGGCCTACCTGGCGAAGAACGGCCAAGACCCGCAGATCGGTCGGTTGGCGGTCGTCGGTTCGCAGGCGACCATGCCCGACAACCAACTCATGATGCAGTATCTCATCGAAATGCTGACGAGCCGCCAGGCGCAGTTCACCGGCCAGCCGTTCGACTCCAGCCAGGCGATGGCCACCTTCAACCGCCTCTTCTTCAACGACGCCAACGTCGACCAAAACGCCGTCAACGCCCTGACGACCTACGGCTTCGACGCGCCTTCCGTCGGCTTGGTCCAACAGTACATGGCGCTCGACAAGAGCGGCAAACTGACGACCGCCGACAAAAAGTTCGACTACTCGGCGAACCTGAAAAAGATCGTCTGCCCCGTGCTGATCTGCGGCGGGGCCGTCGATCAGATCGCGCCGCCGGTCGTCCAAAACTACCTGTACGAAAACGTCGGTTCGACCGACAAAACGATGCTGGTGCTGGGACGCCAAGCCGGGCTGTCGGTCGACTACGGTCACAACGACTCGCTCATCGGCTTGTACGCCCAGCGCGAAGTCTTCCCCAGCCTGGCCCGTTGGCTGGCGGGCGAAAACTTGGGCCGAAGCGCCGAACCGGGCGCCGCCACCGCCCCCGGCCCGAAAGCCGGTAAGAAAGGCGGTGGTCGCCCGGCGACGCCGACGGCCTCCAAAGCCCCGTCCGACCGCGTAAAATAGGCGGTCGGCGTCGGT
Organism: Planctomycetia bacterium; assembly: GCA_051648425.1. Classification (GTDB taxonomy): domain Bacteria; phylum Planctomycetota; class Planctomycetia; order Kolteriales; family Kolteriaceae; genus JBOFFD01. The sequence goes on along the minus strand of JBOFFD010000972.1, from coordinate 223 downwards.
TCCCGCCCTGCCCGCGGGCAAGCAAAAAATCAATCAACCCGCTTTCCCCAGCCTCCTCCGACGACGGAGCGGCGGGGGAACGGTGCGGCGAGGGCGCGGTCGCGCATGTTGACCGCAAACCCGTCGCATTATACTATTTGTGACGATTGCATCGATCAGCCGGCGGGCCGCCGGCCTCGAAGCCCCCGCGCGAGACGTTGCGTTTCGCCGGGGTCGACCCTTT
>JBOFFD010000971.1:0-13142 GCA_051648425.1 Planctomycetia bacterium | reverse complement strand
GGTACGCGACGGAAGGCGCTGGCGCTCAACCTCGACGGGACGACGTACGGCACGCTCGCCGAGATCGGCGGCGGCCAGGAGGTGGCCCGGTGGTTCTTCTCCGTCGGTGGCGCGGCCGGGACGGTGGCCAAGACGGTCTCGGCCTACGACATGGCGGTCAGCGACGCGCAGTACGGGCCTACCAAGCGGTACGTCAGCCGGCAGCGACTTGAGGCGATGCTCGACCACGAGTTCGCCCAGGTACGCGATCTGCTGGCGCCCGGCCGCGGAGCCACCAAGCGGTTCTTCGCCTTCGCCGACACCGTGGCGACCGGCGGCCACAAGAACCCGGGGCCCGGACACGGCTGGGTCGGCGTCCGGTTCCAGGCCCGCCCGCACGAGGAGCCGTCCGAGGTCATGGTCCACGCCCACCTGCTCGACCCGGCCCCCGCCGGTCAGCAGGAGACGCTGGGCGTGCTCGGTGTCAACCTGATCCACGCCGCCTTCTTCCTCCGGGACAACCCGACGGACCTGATCGCCGCGCTGGTCGACGATCTGTCCCGGGAGCGGGTCGAGGTCGACATGATCAAGCTCTCGGGGCCGGCCTTCCCGGGAGTGGACCACCGGCTGTTGAGCCTGCAACTGGTGGAGCAGGGGCTGACCGACGCGGCCATGTTCACGGCCGGCGGCGAGGTCGTGCAGCCGTCGGAGGTGCTTTACAAGAGGCCGGTCCTGGTCAAGCGGTGCACCTTCCGGCCGTTCACGAAGCTCACCGCCGACCTGCTCGACCGGGCACTGGAGCAGTTCCTCAATGTGCCGGGCGTCCGCGGCGGGCGGCCCGTCGTGCTCGCGGAGATGACGTTGCGCAGCCTCGACTCGCAGCCCGACGTCGGTCACGCGGACTTTCTCGCGCGGGCGGACATCCTGGGGGCGCTCGGGTTCGACGTCCTGATCTCGCGGTTCGAGCCATTCCACGAGCTGGCCGAGTACCTGGCCCGCTCCACCGACGCGCCGGTCGGGATCGCGGTCGAACTGCCCGCGCTCCAACAATTCCTGGACGAAGCGTCCCATCCCGCTCTGCCGGGCGGCGTGCTCGAGGCGGTCGGGCGGCTGTTCAAGCGGTCGGTGACGGTGTACGCGTACCCCACGCGGAACCCGGCCGCCGGCGGGATTCAGACGGCGGGAGACAGCCCGGTGACGCACCCCTGGCACCACCTCCGCGAGTTGCTGCTCGACCTCCGCCGCGTCGTCCCGATCCGCGACTACGACGAGTCCCTGCTGTCGATCAGCACGCACGACGTCCTTGCCCGGCTCCAGCGGGGGGATCCCTCCTGGGAGGAGATGGTGCCGCCCGCCGTCGCGGCGACGATCAAAACCGGACACCTCTTCGGGTGGCGCCCGGACCGCACGAGTTCCTGATGCGGTGTTCTCACTGATGGCGCGGTTCGAGGTGAAGCGACCGGATTCTCGCATCAATGATGTGGTCCTTCCCAGGACTTGAAGACAGGCCGTTAAGGGCGTAGCCTTCCTTCAAGGAGGCGTCCCGTGGCCAAGTCTCGTCGCACCTTCACCCGCGAATTCGGGCTCCAGGTCGTCGAGGCGAGCCTTCGCGGCGTCATGAAAACGGCGTTCGTCGTCGGCGCCTTCGGCGCGGCACACTTTCCAGCCGCGAACGAATTCCCGTCGGTCGTATTCGTCGGCCGCCGCTTCGAGTCGTTCGAGCGCCCCCTTGAACCGTTCGTCGGTCGACGCGCCCCGCCACCGGGGATGGAACGGATTTTGTCCGGGCGGCGGCTGATCGCGGGGGGTTCTTGTTCCCGCACCAGCTTCTTCAATTCCAGCGTCTTTTCACCGTGTTGAAACAGACGCTCCCAGTAGTGGTGTTGCGAACGGGGCCGTTGGACCATGCCGGGAAGGCGAGCGGCGACCGCCGGATGGAAAACAGGAAATCGACGGCTTGAAGTTCCCGCTTCAATCGCCGCCGCCGATCGGCCGAGCGACGGAATCGATCGAGAACGGCGACGACGTCCGCCGGGTCTTCCTCTCCCGAAAGCGTCGTCGTCTTAATCCAAGCGGCCAGTCCATCGTCGTGTTAAGATCGCGTGGTCTGATAGCAGCGGACCAAGTTCGTTCGACGTTCGTAGGCGTCGACGGACGGGTCGAACAAGTCCGCGCCGCCGCGGGTCGACATGACCGGGGTCTCTCATGCAATAGCGGTTGCCGAAACAGAAGGCGTCGCGCACGGTAGCGAACGGGGAATCGGTCCCGTACTCGTCGTGGCGTATCTACGCTGGATCACGCGGGAATTTTCGGGGAAAACCACTTTGAGTCTATTACGCTCGATCAATCTCCGGCATCGACTTTGACTTGGAAGCCGGGGGCTCCAAAGTGCATGTAGTTCGCCCAATCGCGACAACCTTGCGTTCGCAGGATTTGGCGGCCGGCCCGCACGGCTTCGTCGACCGATGTGTGGGCGAGTAGTTTCGCATAGAATTCGGCGGCGAACGCCGCCGCCCCTTGATCGTCGACCGGCCAGTAGGTGCCGACGAACTGTGTCAGACCGCCGCGGATCAACGTCTCGGCGACGCCGGCGGCGTTGTCCTGGGGGGTCGCTCCGCCGTCGCCGCGGAATCGAGCCGACTCGCAGGCGTTGAGGTACACAAGGGCGGGCAGCGTAGGAACGGGGGCGAGGTCGGCGCCGCACATTACCTCGCCGCCGGCGCAGAAGAATCCGCTCTTGTCACGCCGGGCGGGGTCGAAGAACGCGTGGCCGGCAACATGAAGAACATCGAATTCGCCCGAGGACAAGTCCTTTAGAATCTGCTCCCGCGTCGCCTTCGCTCCGCGTCGTTCAACCACCCGCAGCGATTTCATCGTATTTTGAAGGTCTAGGATCTGGTCGCCTTCGGCACGAGCGCCGGGCAGATCGGCGCGCGAATCGACGATGAGCAGGACATCCAACGTTTCTCCGATGCGACGACGTTCCAGCCACTTCGCGGCGACATCGGCGACGACGCGCGGACGTCGAGACAAGCCGCCTTCGATCGCCGGCGCGAGTTTCCCAAGCATCAGCGTTTCCCAGGGAAACCGCGACGCCGAGGCGTCGTGGATGACGACCAGGACGCGATTCTTCGAAGCTTCCGCGTGCATGGCGTTTTGAATCGCAGGGGTGAGGAGAAGGTCGGCCATGCGCCGTCCGAAGGCGGCGATGTCGGCGGGGCCTCGTTTTGACTCCTCCAGCAGAGCGGCGACGTCCGCCGCGCGCGGTTTCGAGCAATCGTCCAGTATTCCCGCCGCGCCGTTGCCCGCCAGACCCAGGCGGAACGTCGGCGAACCGTCGAACGGGTCGGATTCTTCCACCCACAGGTAGTAAGAAGCCGGTGCGGACGGCGCGGCGACGCCTCGGGGCGGCGTCAACGTCGGCGCAGCGCGTTCATGGATGAAAAGTTCCACCTCGTCCAACGTCGACGACCGCCCCTGTTGATACAAGGCGTCGCGCAGTTCGTTGAAACGTTCACCGTTCCGCTCGACGATTTGAATACGGCGGAACCGGTGTTCGCGGTCGACGTCTTTCAACCCCGCGAGAAAGCCCCTGACGAGAAGGCTGAGAGAATCGAACAATTCCCGACCGGATTTCGCGCCCATCATTACCGTCGCGAACTCGTCGTAACCGGAGGCGACCAACGCCCGGACGAGATTGCCGCCGACGAGTTCGAGCGGCGGTCCGTTCGGCGTCCCTGCAGCGGCGCCTGGCGCTGCCTCGCCCGCGAAAGCCCCCATACCGACGAAGGCGACGATCTGGGCCAGAATGGGGTTGTTACCGGTGGGAAGCAGAAAAACTTGCCCAGCGCCGGGGTTGATCATTCCGCGGTCGAGAAAGGAACTGACGGCCCCCCCCATCCGCTCGTCGATGTCGACCGCCACCCCTTGTGGACGAACGTGGTCGTATACGCCGAGGACATAGACCGGCGACGAGACGTCACAGAGGTTGCCGTGGACCAAAACGACGTCGAGTCGTCGCGCGTACCCCCGGCTGACGAGCAGCGGACGTTGCGGCGAAGCAGGAACGGCGACGACGCTGGCGGGCGGCGGAAGATCAGCCGGCCCGGCGGACGGCGGTGTGGCTTCGGCCGGGACGGCGGCTGAACCGCTCTTCTTCCCGGGGACCGCTTTGGAGAATGAGAAGCCGTTATCGCGGGGCGACACGATGGACCATACCTCCGAAGGGCGACTCTGCCTGGCACGGCTTCAAACAAGTAGGACACAACGAGAGAAATACGCCGGCCGACTACTGGCCGCCGCCCAACCTGCTCCAACTCTGCACCAGATCGTAGGTCGCGTCGTCGAATCGGACGGCGTGGTTGAAGGGCACTCCTCTCGGTTCGGCGGCATTGTGGACGCCGACCACGTAGTACTCGTCCCGCGTGTCGTGAAGGTAGAAGACCGGCGAGCCGCTCTGACCTCCCGTTGTATCAATGTTATACAGGAAGTACGTTGGTTCGATTCGTCCCGGCGCACCATCGTGCCAGTACTGAGTGTCGCTATCTTCGCCGGGGTAGCCGCTGACGTTCACCAACAGATTGCGAAGTTCGCCGTCCGTCGGCGCGGCGTAGCCGAAGTGGCCAATGCCGTTGCCCGCAGAATCGACGAACTCGTCCGGCAGGATGATGGCGCCGACGTCCGAATCGTTGTAGTACCCTTCCTTCCAGCCTTTGGTCGTCCGGAACGGATTCGACTGCTGCGATACAAAACACGTCTGCGAGTTGAACGGGGTCGACGTTCCGGATAGTCCGGGAGTCACGCGAATCTTCGAGGCGAAATTCCGCGGACCACTAGCTTCGCCTCCCTCTCGAAACGAACTGTAAACGCAATGGCCGGCCGTAATCACGGTGCGCGGCGAGATCAGCCAGCCGGTGCCGACGAAGGTAGCTCCAGAATTCGACGTTATCGCCAGACTGCAAATCCATCGCCACGGCTCGCCGGTCGTGTTTGAAATGGGTGTACGGTCGTCGCCGCCGATGACTTTGCGCAATGTCGACGCCGGACGCCCGACCAGTCCTTTCCGCCAGCCTTCGCCCGCCGACGACGATCGCTCCAGCATTGCCTCCTGGGCCTCCGCCTGGGGTTCGAACCGCAATCGCAGTTCCGAAATCGGGGGGTCTACTTTCGCAGCCGCGATGTTCGACGCCTTCGGCGCGGCATGGCTCTTTTTGCTCGGGACGGCGCGTGACGGTTTTGAACTCGACATTGGAGTCTTCCTGGTGAACGTTGTTGACCTGGCGAACGCCTTTGAGGTGGATTTCCGGCGGCTTGGCAAGCGGACGCTCTTGCCTAAATCGCCTATTCGTTTTTAATAGTTTGAGGCGGCCGGGACGGCAATCATTCAGCGACTTTCCCGGCAAGATCGTCTCCGTCCGCCGACGCGGCGGATGTTTCCAGGTATACTTAAGCGGTTTCCCCGGCTCCCGCGAAGAAGGAAATCACCATGCGCTCATACGTCAATTTCGTAGCCCCCATCGTATTTGTCTGTGTTTTTCCCCTAACCGTCTTCGGCGGCGGCCACTTCGTCCACCCCTCGGTCAAGTTCAAGCAGAAGACGAAGATCTATGGGGGCTTTCCGCAGGCCAACGTATCGCGAGGCGGCGGAAACGAGTTCTTCATTGGCGGGGGCCGCGAGTTCGTCGGTGGGAGGAGCGAGAGCTTTTTTGAAACTTTTGCGACGAACCCGGTCGTTTGGACGGAGTTTTCCCGTGGCTCTTCGGGGCGCAACACTGAATTCGCCGCCGACGTCGCTCGAGAAACGGCAAGGCAATTGGAAACGTCACGGCCTCTGACTCCCCCGTCGTCCACACCTAAAACCGAACCGGTCTGCTCGGACGATTTGAAGTCGATGAAAGAGGATGTGAAAAAGCTTACGATTGCGATGGATCGCGTGGAAACGACGCTTGGAGAGATCAAAGAAGACACCGCCGCAATCCGAGCCGACTTGGCCGCGATTAAGGGCGCCGTGGTCGAACAGAAGGAAGCCCTGAAGGCGGTGGCAGGTTACATGACCGCTCAAGCCGCCAAACAGGAAGCGTTGAAGCAAAAAGCCGTCAACGATGCCATGTTCGGCTTTTACGGCACGCTTGCTGAGAAAGAGCTTCAGAAAGCCGCGCTCGAAACATTGAAAAAGGCGATCAACGACTAACCGGCCTCGCAGACGTTTCTCGTGCTATCGGCGGCCGAGGTAGTTTCAATTCAAGATCGAGCCTCGGGATGCCCCGTCCAGCCTCGGCCGACTTTCATTTTCGTCGACATCTTACTCCTTCACCCCACCCTATCAGGTTGAGTCGAAGCCAAGCGTCACTTTAGGACCTGGATGGTCCGTACGTTTCAAACCGTCTCGACTTTGCCGATTGCGCGGGCCGGTCCTGATTCCCCGTCTCCGCCACGGCGTTTTCCTGTGGGCGTATGATCCTTGGGCAGCCGATGATACCAAGGCGGCCGTCGTTTTGCGTCGACGGGAGAATCCGCAGGGGGAACGGGCATGCTTTACTCAAAGCGAGTTATGGCGGGTCTATTGCTTTCGGCGGTGCCGGCGATGGCGGGTGATTCGCCGCGGCTGGTTCCCCTGGCGACGACCGACGCCGCCACCCTGACGATGCCCGCGACGAGGGTCGTCGAACGAATCGACGAATGCGAATCCCCCTGCCCATGCCCAACCTCGTCGGCTTGCGAAATCTGCCCCTCGCCCTCTCGCCGCGAAAAACCGGCGGTGCGCGCCCCTCGAATTCATGTCGAACTGAGCCGGCCGGAAGTGGTCCACGTCCGGGCTCCGCGTCGCGAAGAGTCTTGCCGCGCGAGTTCGGCGTGCCAGGAATGCAACCACTTCCCTGAGAGCGAGCGATCCGGCTGGCCGTGGAGCGCCGCCAAGATAAAGAACAAGTATTTCGGCGCCGCGCCGTTCCCAGGAATGGTCCCCGTCCAGCAGAATACCTTTCAGACGACCGCCTTCGCCGCATTTCCCGTGACTGTGCAGCAGACGAGTTTCGCCGCCTTGCGATCGAACGAATCGGCGGGCTTCGCCGAACGCGGCGTTCGAGAGACGGACGTCGCGGAGTTGGGCCGTGAGGTGGCCGACATCGTCCGAGCCGAACTGGCTCGCGCCGAATCTGCCGGTCGACGCCGGGAGGTCGCAACGGAGTCTTCGGCGGATCTGTTAAAATTAAAAGGCGAAATGGCCGATCTCTCGAAGCGGGTGGAAATTCTGGAAAGGGTGCTGCTGGACGCCTGCGAAGATATCAAGAAAAACAAGAATTAAGCGACTTTCTTCCTTGGAGGCGCTGCTTTTTCGGTTTTTCCCTCAAGTACTACCGTCGGCCTGTCGATGGACTTCTTGCCGAGCTTTGCTTCAACTGAAGCTCTTGGCAGGAGGTCGCCTATGTTCCGCGTGTCGACTGGCCGCTGGATCGCCTTCGTCATGGCGGCCTTCTGCGTATGCGGTTGCAAGACCCTGGACAAATTCAGCGGCGCGGCCGACTGTTCGGCGGACGATGTCGTCAAGGTCAAGATCCCGCCGCAAAAGATAATCGTCGAGTCTGAAGACTATGATGATGCGCAACCCTGTCCGGCCAGAGAGAAGTCGACCGGTCCTGGGCAAGAAGAATATCACGAGCTTGAAGTAGAGGCGGCTCCCGCTCCGCCTCGAAGAGTGGATAGTCGGCGAGAGTCAGCGTCTCGTCCGGCCGAACGCCGGGGCGGCGCGGAGGCGGCGGGCGGCCGCGAATTCTCGCCCGTGGCCGTCGGAGCGGGCATTGCCGCCGTGCAGCAGCTCTCCGCGGTCACCCAGCCGTTGACGCAGCAGAATCCCGGAGGCACTGCGCTAGGTATCGGCGTTTCGTACCTGCGTCTCTCGATCCCAATTCCCCGTCTTTTCACGGTTCAAGAAGCTCCGTCGGTGACGATCCCTCTGACCGCCGCAAATCTTACGGTGCCTGGACTCGACCCTCGATTGATGGCCGGTGGGCAAACGGGCGCAGGCCAAGGTCAACGACTGAGCGAGCAAGACGTAGCCCAAGTCGTTCGCGCCGCAATCGACGACGAGATGCGCCGCAAGCGGGCGGCCGAAGAGGACGAAACCGCTCGCGCCGCAGTCAACGCGGAGAAGGCGCAGCTCTCCAAAGAGCTGAAAGAAGCGAACGACCGGGTTCTTAGGTTGACGGCGGCCGTCGAATCGATTCAGAAAGAAACGGCGGCGACAAGGAAAGCGACGCGCGAAGCGGTCGATGCCGTCGCACCGACGGGCGAGTCGAGCCGACAGAAGTAGGGTTCGTTCTGCTTCGACTTCCAAGTCTGGAGGGCGGCGCCGCTGAAACAATCGCCGCAACCGTTCGCGCCCCTATTGGCTGTTCGGTTTGACCGATGGCCGTGAACAGCGGCCAGCGGTTGTCGGGGCCGCAACGGGCGCTGACGATTCGGCCGTAGGGGACCGGTTCCAGCGCCGCCGAAGCGGTCGTCGCATTGGCGGCGGCGTTCTTTTCCGCGAGCAGCCGCGGCCCGTCGTCCCAGACGAACCGCGTCGGCCGACGTCGCAACGGTTCCCGCGGGCCGTCGGCAATTCCTTCTTCGTCCGCCGTCCAGAATCCGCCCGCTTCGGCGTTCCAGCTCCGCAGGCGGCGCGGCGAGCTTCCGATTACCACCGCCTGACATCGATCCACTTCGTAAAACAATCTCCACGCCCGCGCGGGACCGTCGTCGCCGCGTCGGCTTCGGCTGCCGACCCACCCTGGGATGCGAGTCGGTCGGCGCGGGCGTCGATGAAAGGACGGCGGGCGATGCCCTTGCCCGAATGCCGGTTTCGCGTAATCGACGATCCGCCGCGGCTCCACTGCCTCCATCCGCGGGTCCACGTCCTGCGGGGGCTCGTATCGTCGGCCATCTGCTGCACTTGCCCAATGGCGGCCACGGACGACGCCTTCGACGATGCGATCCACAACGACGACCGTTTCCTCGACGTCGCTCTCGATAGCCTTCCGGCGGTGCTCTCTCGGCCCGACGACGTCCTCGTCGCCGCCGGCGCGTTTCTCGTCGACTTCGACCCCGCGCTCGTCGCGATCGCCATGACCACCGCTCCGCGCGGCGTTCCGACCCTCGACGCCTGCCTCGATTCCCTCCGGCTCGCGGGCTTCGACCAGCCGGTCCACCTCTTCGCCGAGCCGGGCGCGCCCTCCGACGACTGGACCAGGCCCGGCGTCGTCCTCCATCGCAACGAACGCCGCCTCGGCTGCTATCCCAACTGGCTCCGGGCGGCGGAGCACCTTTTGTCCGCGACCGACAAACCCCACCTCCTGCTCCTCGAAGACGACGGCGAGTTCTGCCGCGGCGCCGCCGCGGCCCTCTATTTCGGCCTGGCGCACCTGGAATCGATCGGCTGCCTTTCCCTCTACACCCCCGCCCACAACCGCCGCGCCGGCCGCCACACGGAGACCGGCTGGTTCCCCCTGCGCGCGCCCGACCGCTGGGGGACCGTCGCTCAATGTTTCCCGCGGTCCGTCCTGGAACGGTTCGTCCGGGAGGCCGACCGCTCGCACGCGGACGGGACCGACCGTCATCTCGAAGCTTTCCTCGGCCGCCGCGGGCTTCGCTGGTACAGCCACGCGCCGAGCCTGGCCGACCACGTCGGCGAATGCTCGACGCTGGGACACGCGACCGGTCCGGCGAACGCCGGGATCGGCTTCCGGCCGGACTTCGTCGGCTACCGCGTCAGTCCCACGGCCGCGCCCGCGCCGCGGGTGTCGATCGTCCTGCCCGTCTACGACGGTGCACGATACCTAGCCGAGTCGATCGAGAGCTGCCTCTGCCAGACGCTCGCCGACTGGGAGCTGATCGTAGTGGACGACGGCTCGACCGACGACACCGGCCGGATCGTTCGTTCCTTCCGCGATCCGCGCATCCATTCGTTACGGCACGCCGTCAACCGTCGGCTGCCGGCGGCGCTCAACACCGGCTTCCGCCAGTGCCGCGGCGAGTACCTGACCTGGACGTCGTGCGACAACCGGTACGCGCCGCACGCCTTAGAGGTTCTGGCGCGGCGTCTTGACGAAGATCCGGCCGTGGACCTGATCTACAGCGATTTCGACCTGATCGACGAGAACGGCGCGCTGCTGCGGAGGCATCACGCTGGGCCGACGGCGGCCCTCGCCGAAACCAATGTGGTGGGGATGTGCTTCCTGTACCGCCGCTCGGTCTACGAGGCGGTCGGCGACTACGACGACGAGGCGTTCCTAGCCGAAGACTACGACTACTGGCTGCGGGCCGCCGCCTCGTTCCGCCTCGTCCACCTCCCGCGCGTGCTGTACGAATTCCGCATGCATGAAGGCTCGCTGACGGCGCGGTTCGCCGACCGAATCCCCCTCGTCGCCCAGTCGGTTCGGGAACGGTGGGCCCGACGTCTGGACTGATTAGAGCGCGTGGCGCCGCCGTCGGAGCCTGACTCCGCGCGCTGAGGGCCGACGGGTCGCGGTTCCTGCAGAGATCGACGGCGGTCGAAGCAATGTCGACCGGACGACCCGTTTCCACGTCCGCGGCGCTTGACGGCCCGGCGGACTGTGTTCCCATCTTCGACGCCTCCGTCCCGGCGACGCTTGTTGCATCGCGCGCAGGAGAGGCGGCGCGAGGTCCGCGATGGCGAAGAGCGAATCCACCCGCGTCGTGGTCGTCCTCGGCGCCCGGCCGGAGGCCGTGAAACCCTCGACGGCCGCCGTCTTCTGCTGGTGACGCGCCACCGCCGCGAAAACTTCGGCGAACCGCTGCGGCGGATCTGCACCGCCGTCCACGGCGTCCTGGACGGGCGTCCCGACGTCTTCGACGTGCTCCCCGTCCATCCAAACCCGAACGTCCGCGCCGCCGTCGGAGCGGCGCTGTCGAGAGCGGCCGGGCTGGCGCTGTCGAGCCATTGGGCTACGAGGAATTCGTCTATCTCCTCGACCGGTCCGCGCTGATCCTGAGTGGTTCAGAGGCGTGCAGGAGGAGGCCGCGACCTTGGGGCACCGGCTGCTGGTGGCGCGGAACGAGACGGAATGGCCGGAGGCGCTGGAAACGGGGTGGGTCGAACTCGTCGGGACCGACCCGGCGGCGATCGCGCGGGCGGCGGCCGCCGCCTTGGATTGTCCGCGCGCGGTCGGGGACGTTCCCAATCCGTTCGGCGACGGCCGCGCCGCCGGCCGGATCGCGGACGAGATCGAGCGCCGGTTCGGCCGTGGCCGGACGTCCGTCGGCGGCCTCTGATTCGTCGCGTCGAAGCTCCTGGCGGCCGGCGGCCGCGGGGCGTAGTCTATCCGCAAGGAGGCGCCGCATGTCCACGCCTGCGGTTTCCATCGTCGTCGCTGCACGAAACAAAGGTCCGCTTCTGGCCGAGCGCCTCGGTTCGACGCTGCGGCGGACGGCACCGGCCCGAGAGGTCGTCTAAGTCGACGACGGTTCGACGGACGATTCCGTGGCGGTCGCCCGGCGGTTCGAGCCGGCCGGCGTGCGGGTGTTCGCCCGCGAGCACGCCGGGGTCGCCGCCGCCCGCAACTTCGGCGTCGCCCGAACGACCGGCGACCTTCCGCAGCACGTCGACGGCGACGACGTCCTGCCGCCGACCTTCCTCGAACGACAGACGGCGGCGCTCGTCGGCGACCCCGACGCGCTGTTCGCCTACCCGGCGGCCCAGGCGTTCGGCGATCCGGAGATGCGGCGGCGGATCTTCGGCCGGAACCACGCGTGTTCGTGGGCCGCGCCGCCGTGGAGCCGCGACCGCCTCCGGCGGATGAACGACGTCAACACGTCGGCGCTGTACCGCCGCCCGGCGTTCGAGGCGGTCGGCGGCTGGTCCGACGAAGTCGGCACGTCGTGGGACTAGATCCTGCCCCGAGGCGTGGCGGGGCGTGCCGTCGACGGCGGCGCTCGGCTACCGGCAGCACCGCAGCGGCGGGTGCTGACGATTCGGCCGTAGGGTACCGGTTCCAGCGTCGCCGAGCCGGTCGTCGCGTCGGTGGCGGCGTTCTTTTCAGTGAGCAGCCGCTGTGCGTCGTCCCAAACGAACCGCGTCGCCGCGGCGGCCTCGTCCGCTTGGACCCGCAGGCCGTCGGGGTCGTAGGCGTAGGTGCTTCTGGTTCCGGTCGGCGGTACCAGGGCCGTCATCCGGTTTTCGTAGTCCCAGACGTAGGTGGTGCGGGCACCGTCGGCGGTTTCAGTCCGCTGGTTGCCGGCGGCGTCGAAGGCGAACGTCGTCCGCGTCGCGACATCGAACGAAATCTCCAACGGTTCAGAAGGATTGCAGTTTCCTTACGAGTACGACGGTGTCGCCTGGCTACGGCGAGGGTATGTCGACGACGATTCCGATTGCGAATACGATCAAAATCGTCGCCAAAGCCCAAACGACGTGCCAGAACGGCCTGACAACCTGATTTCGCGGCTCCGTTTTCGCCGCGACGTCAGCATTGAAGTACCAACCAGCAAGCCCAAGCGCGTAAAGTGCGGACATTGCAGCGCTCGCAACAGCGGCGGCAAAAATCTTGAGAATCAATGGAATCTCATAGTCGATATGCTGATAGGGTCCACCGTCAGGAATCAACGGAGGCCGAGGGGACGAATGAAGGTGAAGGTGAGAGGCGACAACCACCATGATGCAGAATCCAAAAATCGACAAAAAGAAAACCGCCGTTCCTGAAACCACGGACTGGATCTTGTCTTTGAATTTTGAATCCGATGCAGATTCTTCACCAGCTATCTTCGACATTTTGCATGTCCTTCGATGGTTTAGGCCGTGGCGACAATCAAGCCGGAAGGATCATTGAGCCCGCCAAGTGGAGGAAGCAAATGAGTTTGCAGTCTGTCTTGTCGTGGCGGCGGTGATTCGCCGGCGTTGGTTGAGCCGTCCGAACAGCCGCACGGCGTCGTTCTTTTCCTTGCGCAACTATTGATTGCACGGCCATTGCGCCTTGCGTCTTTTCCGCGGCGGAACCACTGGCTTCGCCATTTTGCCGCGGATCGCCTCGGCGTAACCCTTCAGCCCGTTGAACACGCACTTGCGCTTTCGGCGTGATCTCGTATCACTCCGACATGACGACGACGCCGTTTCCGACGACTTCCGCTCCCGTGCTTGACGCCGGGTTCCTCGCCGCCTTTCGGTCGGGCAC
>JBOFFD010000970.1:0-4518 GCA_051648425.1 Planctomycetia bacterium | reverse complement strand
TGTGAGTGAAGTCGCGGCCGCGCCGGCCTCCGCCGTCGGGGGCGTCGCCCGGCATCTGCTGAAGGCGCGCAGTTCGGTCGACGGCGTCGACCAGCCGTACTTGGTCGCGGCCCCGGAGACGCCCGGTTCGGAACCGCTGCCGGTGGTGGTGGTGTTGCTCGACGCCCTGGCCGAGCCGACGCCGGCGGGGTTTGCCGAAGAGGCGTTTCGGGCGGCCGCCGGCTGGCGCGACCTCATCGCCGCCGGCCCGTCGGCGGTGTTCGTCTTCCCGTCCGCTCGCGGGCGGTGCGACTGGCTTGGCCTGCCGGCCGCCGATCTGTTCGACGTACTGTCGACGCTGCGTCACTCGTTCGCCGTCGACCCCCGCCGCGTCATGCTGGTCGGTTGCGGCCGGGGCGCGACCGGCGCCTTGCAACTGGCGACGCATCGGCCCGACGTCTGGGCGGGGGTGGCCGCGTTGGGGGCGTGGATCGACGATCCGTTCGCCGTGGAAGCGGGCGCCGGCGGGCCGCGCAAGCCGCCGGCGTGGGAGCAGCCGCGCCGGGCCGCCGTACAGGCCGGCCCGTGGTTGGACAACCTGGCGGGGCTGCCGGTTTGGTTGGAGCATCCGTGGTGGTTCCAGGGAATGGGGGGCGCCGCCGACGGCGGTCAGTTCGACCGACTCGTCAAACGACTGAAAAAAGCCGGCGCCGAGTTGCACCTCGTCCCGCCGACGCCCGACCCGTTGGGCCGGCGCCGGTCGCCCGCCGACCCGGCCGCGCTGTATGCGTGGCTCGTCGAGCGCCGCCGGTCCGACCTTGCCGATTCGTGGCGGTTCGCGTCGCCCTGCCGCCGGTGGGCGCGGCGCGGTTGGCTGCGGCTCGATCGGGCGGCGCTTGACGACGAACCGGCGACGGCGACGGTGACGACCGACCACCCGCCCCGTCGGAAAGGCGGGCCGGAAACGATCTTCGCCGTGGACGCGGAAAACGTCGAGGCGCTGTCCGTGAGGATCGCGGCCGGCGTCCATGGCGCGTACGTCCTTCGGCTGGGCGAAGAGACGTTTCCCCTACCGGGACCGCCGACGGCGATCGTCGACGAGCTGGCCGGCTGGTCGGCCGACGAACCGAAGACGCGGTGGCTTCGTTTCGAGCGGCTGGACGGCGTCTGGCACGCCGACGAACCGCCCGACGCGCCATCGAAAGGTCGGCCGAGAGCTTCCCAGCCGGCGGTGAAGAACGCCCTTCGACCGGGACCGATCGCCGACCTCGCCTGGGGCGCGACGGCGTTCGTCTACGGCACCTTGGGCGACGACCTGGCGAACGAAGCCCTGCAACAGTTCGCGGCCCAGTTGCACCAGCGGTGGGTCGACGGGACCGACGCCGCCGCCGCGACCCCCGGCGACCACGCCCGCTGCGACGAAACGCCGCTGCTGGCCGACCACGCCGTCACGCCGGACGATCTTAACCGGCGGAACTTGGTGCTGATCGGTTCGCCGCGCACCCATCTGCTGTTGGCCCGGTGGCGCGGCGAGTTCGCCTGCCGTTGGGTCGACCCGATCGACCCCGAGCCGTTCGATGAAGCCGATCAGCCGGGCCTTGATGAAACGTCCGAGAGCGCCGCTGCGGCGTTCCACTTCGGCGGGCGACGGTACGACGACCCCGCCGACGCGCTGTTCCTTCTGCAACCGACGCCGGGATCGACGGAACGTTACACCCTGATCGTAACGGCCAACGCGACCGCCGGCTTGGCCGCCGCCGCCGACGCCCGCCTGGCGTACCTGCCGGACTACCTCGTCCGCCGCGGCCCGAAAGTCCTGCACTGGGGATCGCTCGACCCGGACTGGCGGCATCCTGACGGGGAATAGAAAAGCTGTTTCCGCCGCGCGGTTTCCAAGGTGAACTCCGCCGCTTAAAGCGACGACGGGGGAGGAACGTTTCCGTTACCGGAGGGTTGCGGACCTTTGGCGTGGAAGCCGTCGCGCATGCGGCGGAGTTCGGTCTGCAACGCGGCGGCGGCGGTCGCCGAGTCTTTGCGCAGCCTGCTCGCCGCGGACAACAAACCGGGCCGTGCGAGGAACGTGAACGCCGCCCGCAGGAGGTCGACTTCACCGTCCGAACGCAGCAACCCCATCAACGCCGGCGGCACGTCGCCGTCGACTTCGTCCGACACCACCCGCAAGACCGCGACGCCGATGCTGGCCCGAGCGCAGACGCGCACCACGGCGGCGGTTTCGCAGTCGACGAAATCGGCCCCAGTGCGCTCGCGCAGGTCGGCGCGGGCCTGCGTCGCGAAGACCGGCTCCCCGACGGTGGCAAGTCGGCGTCGCGGCAGATCGACGATCTGTTTGGGAATGAGGGGAATGAAGCCGGCCTCGGCGCTGGAGTCGTCGGACAGGTCGCCCCCGGCGTCGACCACCCGGTTGGCCACCGCCACGTCGCCCAGTTTCATCGCCGGGTCGAGCGCGCCGGCGAACCCCGCAAGCAGAACGAACCTCGGCCGAAGGTGGGTGATGGCCCAGGCCGCCGACTGCGCCGCACGCTCGCGACCGACACCGGTCTGAACCAGCGCGCCGTGCAGCGAGCCAAAGTCTCCGACCCCGTGGAACATCGGCCGATACGCCCTCCGGTCGAACGTGAACAGCGGCTCCGCCGCCCGTCGTTCGATGGCCATCGCGGTCAGCAGCAAGAGGTCGACAGAGCCGCCGTGGGGCCGGGCGGTTTTGCGGGGTTCCTCGCGGAGCGGGGCGGCCATCGTTAAAACGACGCCTCGGGGTCCAACGGCCACATCGGCCGCCGGATGTTTCGATAGGTGAACCGCGCCGGGTTGACGGCGGTCGATCCCGGGGTGTCGACTTCGATGATCTGCCCGGCGATCGGTTCGTACGCCGCCCGGTAGGCGACGGCGGCCTTGACGACCAGAATCTGCATCCGTCGGGGTTCAATGCCCAAACCGGTGATCTGCCCAAGACTGAAGGGGGGCCAACGGCGGCTGGTCAGCACCAGGTGGTTGTCGTCGCCCCAGACGACGACGGCCGTCGCCCCTTGGTCGTTGAAGCGGGCGCCGCCGTGGCGGGCTTCGGTTTCCGTCCAACGGCCGTCGTGCAGGCTTCGCACCACGCCTTCGATGGCAACCGGCTCGCCGTGCTTGTGGTCGGTCTTGCCGCCGACGGTGAGTTTGATCGGCTGACGCACGCCGGCGGCCGCGCACGCTTGCACCGCCTGCGGATCGGCAATGGTGACGACCGACCGCGCCGCCTTTTGCCGGCGCAGCTCGGCCAAGACGACGGTGCCGTCGGCGGCGGACCCGCCCCCCACGTTGTCGCCGAAGTCGACCAGCACCACCGGCGGCGTCGCCGACGCGATCGCCTGTCTCACGGCCAGGTCGGCCGTCGGCAGGGCGACGCCCATCGCATGACGGGCGTCCCACAGCCGTTCCGCCAGCTCGTCGGCGGCCTGCTCCGCCGCCGCCTTGTCGTCATCGGCGACCACGACGACGGCCGGCCCCATGTCGGGCACGTCGGAATACGGGAAGCCGGCGGCCAAACTGGCGGCCAGTATCTTCGGCCGTCGTTCCACCGCCCGTACTTCCGCCAGCAACGACGCGAGCGGCTCTCGCGCGGTGTCTTGATGGTTGATCGGGATGATGAGCCGCGGCTTGCGAAACGCCTGCACCGGCCGCATGTCGGTCGCCAACATCCGCACCATCAATCGCGCCGCCGAGTATCCGATTTGGCGCATGTCGGTGTGCGGGTTGGTTTGGTAGAAGAGGGTCGCTTGCGTCTTCGCGATCATTTCCGCGGTCAGATTGCCGTGGAAGTCGAGCGTCTGAACGATCGGCAGGTCGTCGCCGAGCAGTTCGCGCAGGATTCGCAGAATGACCGCGTCGCCGCTGGGGTCTTCGGTGGTGACCATCGCGCCGTGGAGGCCGATGAGCAGGCCGTCGGCGTCGGTCGCCTTGACGCGCCGCGCGACTTCAGTCGCCAGCTCGACGACGAAGCCGTGCTCCACCGGGCCGCCGGGAATCGCCAGCGCGGCGGCGATCGGCAGTATCTCGACGCCGTCCTCCGACCCCGCCGAAAGAAACCCGCCGATTTCATGATGCGCCGCCTGCCACCGCGGCACCAGGTCGTTGCCGTACAGCAGGCAATGCTCGACGAAGTTTTCACGGCGGGTGACGTTGTCGGCGAAGGTATTCGATTCGTGGATGATCCCGGCGATAGCAATGCGCATGACACCCCCGTTGCATCGGTCGACGACTATTGTAGACGCGAACGAGGTCCGACGGTGTTCGCGCGAAGATTCGCGCGCCGGGGTTTGCCGTCGTTGCGACGCGGTCTTGGCGTCAGTCGCCGAGCACCATCAGTGTGCTGATCTTGTACTGCGGCGCGCCGCCGGCGCCGTCGACCACCGCGCCTTCGACGTACACCAGGTCGCCTTCACGGGCGACCCCCAATTTGGCGGCGTCGGCGACGGCGATTTCTCCGCCGTAGCGGTCGCCGGGGGCGCCGAAACGCACCGCCCAGCCACCCTTCTTGCC
>JBOFFD010000969.1:0-2235 GCA_051648425.1 Planctomycetia bacterium | reverse complement strand
GCACCTGGGCCGAGACCGACCGCTTGTCGCTGCTGCACGTCCACGACGTCTTCTGGGTCTTGCTTTGCTCCGGGGCGGCGTTGGTAGTGCTGCTGGCGGGGTTGCGGCAGCCGCCAGGCGAGCAATGGCGCTGGTTCGCCACCGCGGGCCTGGGGGCGACGGCGGTTTCCACGCTGGTGCCGAACTCGGCGGCCTGGCTGTGGCTGGGCGGCCAGTGGGGCGTGCTGTTGGCGGTTTCGGCGGGCATCGGCCGGGCGTTGGGCCGACGCAAACAACGACGGCTGGAACGACGCCGGCGGACTTCGACGCAGGAATCGGCCCGCCGGAACGCCGCTACCGCCAGTTCTCTGCTTCGCCGCCTGCGGCCCGACCCGACCCCGCCCCCCGCCGAGCGCGCGCCGGCGTTCGCGGCCCCTGGTCCGACGAACCTCGGAAGCACCGCCGGCTACCGCGACTAGGCAGCCCCGATCCGACGTTCCACGGCCCAGCCCACCCCATAGGTTCTGGGTATTGTAACATCTTACAGTTGAATGATTTGCCTATTGCTGACCCGGCAATCCTTTTAGGATTTTTCTTGCCAACCGCTTCGAGACTTGTTACTGTCTGTGTACTCATGCGAGAACGGATGGTGACGGCAATGAGCGAACGAATGAAGTTGGGTAACAGCGGGAAGCCAACGGCCCCGCTTCGTCCCTCGGTGCGTAGCGGCTTGACCCCGTCCTCCGGTCCCGACGCCTTCCGCGTCGAGCGGCACGGCGACGTGGCCGTCGTCATTCCTTCCAGCGAGGTCGAATCGCTGCAAGACGAGACCGTCGGCTGGGCCGTCGATCTCATCCTCCAGACAGTGAACCAGGCCCGCGCCACCGCCGTCGTGGTCGACCTCGGCGAGGTCGAGTTCTTCGGCACCATCTTCCTGTCGCTGCTCTTGCGCGTGTGGAAGTCGCTGGCCAACGACGGTGGCACGCTGGTCATCTGCAACCCCTCGTCGCAAGCGCGGGAAGTCCTGCGGATCACCAACCTCGATACGTTGTGGGCGCTGTACGACGACCGCGACGAAGCGATCGCCGCCCTCGAAGCCGAGTAACTCCGAAGCCGCGCCGCCTTTCGCGGCGTATACTTTTCCCATGAACCAATCGAAAGACCGGCCCGCCGCCGCCATCCACCGGCCGGGCCGCGACGAATCGGCCGAAACCCGCCGCTTCGTCGACGAGATCAAAGACACCGCCGAAAAGCTCATCGAAGACGGCGCCGACCGCGGCGACGTCAAACTCCTTTCCCGTCTACTCCGCGAACTCCGGTACGCTTTTCGAGTGCTGGCGCCGTTCCGCGGCCGACATCGCGTCAGCGTCTTCGGCTCGGCCCGCACCCCGCCCGACAACCCCTCGTACAAGATGGCCGTCGAGTTCGGCAAGGAAATGGCCGACGCCGGCTACCTGGTCATCACCGGCGGCGGCAACGGCATCATGGAGGCCGCCCACGTCGGCGCCGGTCGGCCCGCCAGCATCGGCCTCAACATCATGCTCCCGTTCGAGCAGGCGCCCAACCCGGTCATCGCCGACGACCCCAAACTTGTTTGGTTCCGCTACTTCTTCTCGCGGAAGCTCGTCTTCCTCAAAGAGACCAGCGCCCTCGCCCTGTTCCCCGGAGGCTTCGGCACGCTCGACGAAGGTTTCGAGATCTTGACCATGCTGCAAACCGGCAAAGCCGCGACGATCCCGGTCGTCATGGTCGAACCGCCCGGCGGCGACTATTGGCTCCATTTCCTCAACTACATGCGGAACGAGCTGCTGGTCGAACGCCTCGTTTCCGAATTCGACTTCCACCTCTTCCGGCGGCATCAAACCGTCGACGGCGCGGTCGATGAAATCACGCGGTTCTACCGGGTGTACCACAGTCAACGGTACGTCCGCAACCAATTGGTCTTACGCCTGCAACGACCAATCTCCGAAAGCCTCATCGCCGCCCTAAGAAGCGAATTCGCCGACATCTTAACCGACCCGACGAAACTGACCCTCGGCCCCGCGCATCCGGATGAAGCCAACGAACCGGAACTCGCCCACCTTCCGCGCCTCTACGTCCCCTTCACCCGCAACGCCTTCGGCCGCCTGCGCCTACTGATCGACCGCCTGAACGACGCCGTCGAAGAACCTCGCGCGACCATCGGCGCCGGCTGAGCCTCCAAATTCCGCCGACTTTCACGGCCGCCTCCTTTTAGCCGGGGTGGTCCGCCGCCCC
>JBOFFD010000968.1:0-8382 GCA_051648425.1 Planctomycetia bacterium | reverse complement strand
CCGGTGAAGCTCGGCGCCGGCGGCGTCGAGCACGTCTACGAAGTCGAACTGAACGACGACGAAAAGGCCGCCCTCGCGGTCAGCGTCGGCCACGTCAAGGAACTGTGCGCCGTCGCGGCCGCCGCCGTCTAAGACCGATCGCATCTTACTCCTTCGGATCGCGGGGTCGGTCGACGATGCAGAACGACGATCGCCCCGCTTCCGTCTTAAAGAAAGACGTCGCGGCCTGTCTGCTGGCGGTCGCGGCCGTCTTTATGGTCTACGCCCCGGAACTGACCTTTCAGCGGGCCTTCTTCTATTTCGATCTTTCCAGTCTGTCGCTGCCGTCGCGGCAATGGGCCTTCGAGCGTCTCGCCGTCGGTGACTTTCCGGAATGGTGTCGCCACTGGGGAGCGGGCGGCCCGTTCGTCGGCGAGTCGCAGTCGGGCGTCTTGTATCCGCCGAACTACGCCGTCTACACCTGGCTGCCCGGTTGGAAGGCGCTGGCCGTCGCCTTCGGCCTGCACCTCGCCGCCGCCGCCTTGGGATGTTACGTCCTCTTCCGCCGCTGGTGTACGCCCGCGGCCGCCCTGTTCGGAGCGTTGCTCTACACGTTGGGCGGTCGAACGGCCGTTCACCAAATCCATACGCCGTTCGTTGAAGTCTTAGCGTGGACGCCCTGGATCTTAGCTGCTCTCGACCGTTGGTGCGACGCCGGCGGTCGGCGGTTTTTGCTTGCCGCCGTCGGTTTGACGGCCCTGCAATGGCTGGCCGGCAGCGTGCAGATGGCGCTGTACGCCGCCGTCGGCGCGGCCGCGTTCCTTGGCGCCCACATAATGGAAGGGCCGGGCGAACGTCGCCGGCGCGGCCTCATCGGCGCGGCGGCGGTGACACTCGCGCCGTTGCTGCTCGCGGCCGTGCTGCTCGCGCCGACGGCCGAGCAGGTACTCCTGTCACACCGCCGGGCGGCGTGGTCCGCCGAGGAAGCCGCCTGGGGGCCGGCCCTGCCGCAGAGCACCGCGACGCTGTTGCTGCCGGGCCTGTTTGGCTCGCTGGGTGACGGCACCGCCTGGATGAACGGACCGACGCCGGCGTTGGAGCAAGGTCTGTATCTGGGCGCCCTGGCGGCGCCGTTCGCGGCGCTCGCCGTGTTTCGGCGCGGGGCGCCGGCCGGGGCCTGGCGGCTGTCGGTCGTCGCGCTCGTGGGGCTGCTCTTTTCGTTAGGGCCGTTGCACCTGTTCGGGCGCCTGCTGGCGGAACTGCCGGTGCTTGGGACGCTGCGGTGCCACGTCCGCTGGCTGGGGTTGGCGGCGTTGGGACTGGCCGGGCTGGCCGCCCTCGGCTTCGACCGCTTGCGCCGCGCCGACGACCGTCGCGCCGTCTTTCGGTTTTTCCTGGGCGTGTGGGTCGCAGGCTGGCTGGTCGTCGGGGCGATCGCGCTGGGGTCGTACGGCGTTCTATTGCCCCCGTTCCCGACGCCCGGCGCGACGGAAACGACTCTCGACCGCTGGACGGCGGCGCATGGAAAAATCGTTGACTCGGACTTCTTCGTGCGGCTGCGCACCGGCGTGGGCATTGATTTCGCCTGGTGTATCGGGGCGGGAGCCGTCGGCGTCACTGCCATGGCACTGACACGATCGCGCCCGCGGACGGCCGCCGCCCTGCTGCTGACGGTCACCATCGTTGATTTAGGCCGATACAGCCGCGGCCTGTACCCCTCGGCCGACCCCGCCTTCCACGACCAACCGCCCGTCGTCGACGCGGTTCGGTCCCAGCCCGGACCGCAGCGCCTCGTCTTGGCGAACGAACCGACCAGCCCGGTCGCCACCGTCGGTTTCCACTATTCGCCGCAACCGACGCCGCCCTTGGGCGACCGCCTCTACGGCGACCGCGGCCTGATGTTCGGCCTGACCACCGTCTCGCCCGCGCCGCTCAGTCTGGAATCGCACCGCTGGCGGGAGTTCCAAACCGCCCTCGCCGGCCATCCCCGGTACTTCGCTTACGTCGGCGCGACCTTGGCTGACGGTGGAACGCCGCTCGATCCACGGCTGAAACCGACGCCGGCCTACCGAAGTTCCACGATCACCCTCCATCGGCCGCGCGTCGCGACGCCCGACTGCTACCTCTGCCCAAACGCCGAGTTCGCGCCCCCCCTCGCCGTCCTGGGACGACTGCGCGCCGACGGCGTCGACCCACAGCGGCGGACCGTCCTCGAATCGACGCCGACGAACGCACGTCTGCCAAAGGGAGATCCGACCGCCGGACCGATCGACGCCGTCGTGGAAAAGACCTGGCTCGACGCCGACCGCTTCCGCGTGCGGGGGACGGCTCCGCGCGACTGCTGGCTGGTGGCGACCGAGGCGTGGCACCGCGACTGGTCGGCGACCCTGCATTCCGCCTGCGGCGAGGGCGTCGACCTGCCGATCCACCCGGCCAACCACCTTCACATGGCAATTCCGCTGAACGCCGGTCCGTTCGACGTCGACTTCACCTTCCGGTCGCGAACGCTGCGCTGGGGCGCCGCCATTTCCGGCGTCGCCTGGCTGGCGTGGTTTCTTCTCTTCCTGACGGCGCGACGGACTGAACCGAAGACCTCGGCCGGCCCGCCGCCGGCCTGGACGCCGCGGCTGTGGTGGGCGGCGACCGCGACCGTCGGCCTGTCGGCGGCGCTGCAGCCGACGGCCTGGTCGGCGTCGTGGTACACCCTCGGCGGCCTGTGGCGGTGAGGGTCGCGCCGCCGACTCGGACGTGGACGACGGCCGATTCCCGAAGCCGGGCTTCCCTTGTCGCCATATACTGTGGTAGTGATCGATCTTGATCGAAAGGGAGGGCGGCGGCGCCCCCGTCGGACTCTCCAGCAAAGCGGCGAACGAATGGCGACGACCACCCGAACCGACACCGCCTTCCAGCAGTGCATCAACCCCGACTGCCGGGCCACCTTCGGCGTCGAGGAAGTGCATTTCACGTGTCCCCGGTGCGATTCGCTGCTCGACGTCACCTACGATTGGGACCGCCTGCCGGCCCCCCGCTCGCTGCGCGAGTTCGAGGCCAAATGGTCGCAGCGGCTCGACCCGTTGGCGCTGTCGGGCGTCTGGCGCTTCCATGAGCTGCTGCCGTTCGCCGACCGCAAGTACATCGTTTCGATCGGCGAAGGCCAAACCCTGCTGCAGCCTTCCACCAAGGTGGCCGGCTACGTCGGCGTCCAACCGGGCAACCTGTTTTTGCAGTACGAGGGCCTCAATCCTTCGGGCAGCTTCAAAGACAACGGTATGACCGCCGCCTTCAGCCACGCCAACATCATCGGCGCCCACATGGCCGCCTGCGCCAGCACCGGCAACACCAGCGCCTCGCTGGCGGTCTTCTGCTCGGCCCATCCGCTCATGAAGGCGGTCATCTTCATCGGCAGCGGCAAGATCAGCTACAGCAAACTGGCCCAGGCGCTCGACCACGGCGCCCTCACGTTGCAGATCGCCGGCGACTTCGACGACGCCATGGCCCGCGTCCGTGAAGTCTCGAAGGAAATGGGCATCTACCTCGTCAACAGCGTCAACGCCTACCGCCTGGAAGGCCAGAAGACGATCATGTTCCGAGTGCTGGAAAGCCTCGGCTGGCAGATCCCCGACTGGATCGTCGTCCCCGGCGGCAACCTGGGCAACTCCAGCGCCTTCGGCAAGGCGTTCCTGGAACTGAAGGAACTCGGCCTGATCGACCGCATCCCCCGCCTGGCGATCATCAACGCCGGCGGCTCGAACACGCTGTACAAGCTGTACGAGCAACAGGGCCTTCGCTGGAACGACGGCTACTGCGACCGCGCCGTGACCGACGCCTTCTTCACCGACCTCGACGCCCGCAACGCGCGAGCTTCGACCATCGCCAGCGCGATCGAAATCAATCGGCCGGTGAACCTGACCAAGTCGCTGAGGGCGCTGGAAGTCTGCGACGGCGTGGTGCGGGAAGTGAGCGACCAAGACATCTGCGACGCCAAGGCGATGGTGGGCGCCGGCGGCCTGGGTTGCGAGCCGGCCAGCGCGGCGTCGGTCGCCGGCGCGAAGCTGCTGCGACAGCAGGGCGTCATCGCCCCCAGCGAGCGGGTGGTCTGCATCCTCACCGCCCACCAACTGAAAGACCCGACGGTGACGGTCGCCTACCACGGCGGCGACCAAGACATGTTCAACGAAGTGTTGGGCAAGCGCGGCGTCAAACGCGCCGGCTTCGCCAACCGCCCGGTGCAGGTCGCCAACAACCTCGCCGACATCATCAACGCCATCGAAATCAACCAGTCGAACTGACCGACCGGAGCGCGAAATGGACGGTTGGTGGACCGACGGCGCCGTCATGGCTTTTTGGACCATCGCCGTCGGCGCGACGGCCAACGTCGCGTGCGCCCTTTTGGGCTGCTTTTTGGTGTTGCGCCGCCTCAGTCTTCTGGGCGACGCCGTCAGCCATGCGGTGCTGCCGGGCATCGCGGCGGCTTTTCTGCTCACCGGCCAAGTCGGTGGATTGCCGATCCTGCTCGGCGCGATGGTCCTCGGCGTTTCCACGGCGGTGTTGACCGACGTCCTTGAGCGATTCGGCGGCGTGCCGGAAGACGCCAGCTTGGGGGTCGTGTTCACCACCCTGTTCGCGGTCGGCGTGCTGCTCATGACGCAAGGGGCCGCCAACGTCGATCTCGACCCCGGCTGCGTGTTGTACGGTCTGATTGAATTCGTCCCGCTCGATACGGTCTCGGTCTTCGGTTTCGACGTCCCCCGGGCGATGGGAACGCTGAGCGCGGCGCTGCTGCTGACGACCGTCGCTCTGGTCCTCTTCTGGAAGGAATTCAAACTGGCGTCGTTCGACCCGGCGCTGGCGACCGCGATGGGGTTTTCGGCCGTCGGGATCCATTACCTGCTCGTCGCCCTGGTGTCGGTCGTCACGGTCGCGTCGTTCGAGGCGGTCGGTTCGATTCTGGTGGTCGCCATGTTGATCGTGCCGGCCGCCACCGCGCAACTGCTGTGCGACCGCTTGTCGACGATGCTGACGGCGGCGGCGGTGGTCGGCGTGCTTTCGGCGCTTTTGGGCTACGCGGGCGGCGTCTGGCTCAACACCAGCGTCGCCGGCATGATGGCGGCGGCGGCGGGCCTGCAATTCACGGCGGCCGTCTTTCTGGCCCCGCGCCACGGCCTCGTCAGCCGGTACGTCCGCAACCGCCTGCTCGCCCTGCGCATCGCCGGCGAAGACCTGCTCGCCCGACTCTATCGCGGCGAAGAGCAGGCCGCCCGCGGCGAGACGCCGGCCGTCGGCGACCCCCGCACCGGCGCCGCCGGCCTGCTGCGGCTGTTCGTCGTGCCGAACCTGCGTCGCCAAGGGTTGGTCGACTCGACCCCGGCCGGCGGCGTCGGTTTGACGGACCGCGGCCGACGGTCGGCGGAATCGCTCGTCCGGTCGCACCGTCTTTGGGAAGCGTATTTGGCGGAAAACTTTGACCTGCCGGCCGACCACCTGCACGACCCGGCCGAGCGGGTG
The DNA here is from genome assembly GCA_051648425.1 of Planctomycetia bacterium. Taxonomy (GTDB): domain Bacteria; phylum Planctomycetota; class Planctomycetia; order Kolteriales; family Kolteriaceae; genus JBOFFD01. The sequence goes on along the minus strand of JBOFFD010000968.1, from coordinate 2,898 downwards.
GAACATTTCATCGGCCCCGGCCTGCAAGAGGCGCTGCGCGAAGACCTGGGCGGCCGCCGCCTCGACCCCCACGGCCGCCCCATCCCCGATTCGACCCCCCGTCCCGAACCCTGAACCGTCGGCGAAGGTCCGAATGGATCGACGGATTAAATATCTCGCAATCTTGCGATAATAATTGCAATCCGATCGCGGCGCGTTTACCTTGGAGGGAATCCGTGTCGAGGAAGCGGTGGTTTCGGCCGCTTCGCCGTCGCGGCGTTCCAGGTCGTACCGTCGAGAGTTTCGCCATGTCCCAGCCGCTTTTCCGCCTTTTCCGTTCCGCCGGTCTTTGCGTTCCTCCCCATGGCGGCCGCCGGTTCACGCTCGAATGCCTGGAGGACCGGTCGGTGCCGGCGTTTGGACCCTTCGGCGTCGAATTCCAGGTCAACACCTTCTCCACCGGCGCCCAAGCGGCGTCGAGCATGGCGATGGACGCCGACGGTTTCGGCGTTTACGCCCAACGCTACGCCGTCGGCGGTATTCCGCTAGGGAACGAATTCCTCGTCAACACCTTCACCAGCGGCAACCAAGCGGACCCGAAAGTGGCGATGGACGCCGACGGAGACTTCGTCATCGTCTGGTCCAGCAGCGTTCAGGACGGCGACGGCTACGGCGTCTACGCCCAACGCTACGACGCCGGCGGCGCGGCGCAGGGAGGCGAATTCCGCGTCAACACTTTCACCACGGGCTTTCAATTCCAGCCGAGCGTGGCGTTGGACGCCGACGGCGATTTCATCGTCGCCTGGACCAGCTACGGCCCGGACGGTTCCGACTTGGACGTCGTCGCCCGACGCTACGACGCCGCCGGCGTCGCGCAGGGGGGCGAGTTCCGCGTCACTTCCGCCACCGCGAACATCCAGGTCGAACCGAGCGTGGCGATGGACGCCGACGGCGATTTCGTCGTCGCTTGGCAGAGCTACCTCCAAGACGGCTCCCTTTACGGCGTCTACGCCCGACGCTTCGACGCCCTCGGCGTCGCGCGGGGGGGAAGAGTTCCGCGTCAGCACCTTCACCACTGGAAATCAGTTTCATCCGAGCGTGGCGATGGACGCCGACGGCGATTTCGTCGTCGTTTGGTAGAGCGACGGCCAAGACGGCGACCGCGGCGGCGTGTTCGCCCAGCGGTACGACGCCGCCGGCGGGGCGCGGGGAAGCGAGTTCCGCGTCAACTCCTTCACCACCAGCGCCCAGCTTTCGCCAAGCGTGGCGATGGACGACGACGGCGACTTCGTCGTCGCCTGGGAAAGCGACCAGGACGGCGACCGTTTCGGCGTCTTCGCCCAGCGGTACGACGCCGCCGGCGTTCCGCAAGGGGACGAATTCCTCGTCAACACCCGCACCCTCGACAACCAACTGAATCCGTCGGCGGCGATGGACGCCGATGGCGACTTCGTCGTCGCTTGGACCAGCGCCAACCAGGACGGCGACGGCTTCGGCGTCTTCGCCCAGGGCTTCGCCGACGACGCCGAAAACCAACGGCCGACGCTGGTCGATCCCGGCGATCGGCAAGTCCCGGAAGGCGCGCCGCTCGCCTTCACTCTCAACGGCGCCGACGCCGATCCCGGCTCCGTGCTCGTTTATTCGATCAACGCCGGCGCCTTGCCCGGCATGACGCTCGATCCCACCACCGGCCTTTTTTCCTGGACGCCGACCGAAAACCAGGACGGAGCCGCCGTCGTCGCCTTCCGCGTCACCGACGGCGCCCTCTTCGCGGAACGGACGATCACCATCACCGTCGCCGAAGTGAACACGGCGCCGGTCTTAGGCGCGATCGGATCTAAGACCGTCGATGAACTTACGACGCTGACCTTCACCGCGACGGAGACCGACGCCGATCTTACTGCGGGCGTCGCGCAGACGCTGACCTTCAGCCTCGCCTTCTTAGTCGCGCCCGGCGCCTCGATCACGCCCGACGGCGTCTTCACCTGGACGCCCACCGAAGCCCAGGGGCCGGGGACGTACACCTTCACCGTTCTGGTTACTGACGGCGTCGCCAGCGACCGGGTGGAAGTGACGGTCGTCGTCGCGGAAGTCGCCGACCCGCCGGTCGTCACACCGCCGATTGTCACGCCGCCGGTCGTGACTCCGCCGGTCGTCACCCCGCCCTCCGGCGCTGTCGGCAACCGGGCGCCGGTGCTGGCGACGAGCCGGATTCGGCCGATTGCGGTGGGAACGCGCGGCTTCACGGTGGCGTCGTTGGTGCCGGGGCGGGTGGTGGACCCGGACGTGGGCGATCGAAAGGGGATCGCGATCACGCGGCTGACTGGAACGGGCCGGTGGCTGTTTCAGCGCGGCGGCCGCGGGCCGTGGCGGACGGTCCCCCGGCCCACGGCGACCCGGCCGTTCCTCTTGGCCGCCGACGCCCGCTTGCGGTTCGCGCCGACCGGGTCGAACCTCACCGGAACGCTGCGTTTCCGAGCGTGGGACCAAACGGCCGGCCGCGCGAACGCGCGGTTCGCACTGTCAACGGGGGCGGTGGGCGGATCGGGCGCGTTCAGCGTCGCCCAGGCGACGGTCCGCGCGACGGCGCGGCCGACCCTTTCGGCCGCCCTCTTGGACGCCCTCTGGACCGAAGCCGCCGACGGACGGCAGTTTGGCGTTGGGTAGTGATGTCAGGCGGCGCGGGCGAGGGAGGTTTGGCCGCCGACGGTCTGCAATTCGCCGACGTGCATCTTGTAGTTGTTGATGATTTCTTCCGGGTCGCCCATCTCGCGGATGGTGCCGCGCTCCATCCAAATCACCTTCTCGCACAAGGTCGGCAGGACCGAAAGGTCGTGGCTGACGATGACGATGAGCTTGGCCTTCGACATCATTTCCCGCATGCGTCCCCGCGCCTTGTCTTGGAAGCTGCGGTCGCCG
>JBOFFD010000967.1:0-1778 GCA_051648425.1 Planctomycetia bacterium | reverse complement strand
TCGTTCACACCGGGCGCAAATTCAGTGAGACGATCCGCTTCCCCAGCATCGGCAGCGTGATCGCGCACGAAACGCCGCCGCCGCCGAACGTGCCGTCGTACATGGTGATCGGCTACCCCAGCACGTCGCGCGAACCGGGATTTCTGGGACCGAAGGCGGGATACGTTCCGGTGACGAGTTTGGACGCCGGACCGTCGGGATTCGCCCGGCCGGCGGAAGTCGACGCCCTCCGCGACCAACGACGCCGCCGGTTATTGGAAGTCCTGCGGAAACGAGCCGAGGTCGACCCCGCGATCGCCGGCCAAGCCCAGGCCGTCGAGCAGTTCCAACGGCTCGCCGGACCGGAATTCCTCCGCATGTTCCAACTGGCCGACGAGCCGGCCGACCTGCGGAACAGCTATGGCGGCGAGTTCGGCCAACGCTGCCTCTTGGCCCGTCGGCTGGTCGAATCGGGCGTACGGTTCGTCGAGGCGTCGTTCAATTTAACGTTCATCAACGGCACGGGCTGGGACGCGCACAACGCTGGTCAGTTGAAACAACACATCCTGATTCAAGAGTTGGACGCGGCTCTAAGTACGTTGGTGACGGATTTGGAGAAGCGTCGATTATTGGACAAGGTCTTAGTCGTGGTGGCGACGGAATTCGGTCGGCCGCCCGAGTTCGACGCCGGCGGCGGCCGGGGGCATCAATCGAAATGCTTCTCGGCGGTCTTCGCCGGCGGCGGCCTGCGGCACGGCCGAGTGGTCGGCGTCACCGACGACTTGGCGAAATCGATCGTCGAACGTGCGGTCAGCATCGCGGACTTCCACGCCACCCTCTGTTGGGCGATGGGGGTCGACCCCGCCAAGGAACTCTACGACGGCGCCCGGCCAGTCCCCATCACCGAAGGCGGCAAGCCGATCGCCGAACTGTTCGGCTGACCCCACCCTCCACATTCGAGCGCCCGATGAACAAAACCAACATCGCCTGGACGAACTTCACCTGGAACCCGATGAGCGGCTGCCGTCGGATCAGTCCCGGCTGCAAGTACTGTTACGCCTTCACCGTCGCCGAGAACAAACGGGGGACGGCCGCCTTCCCCAACGGCTTCGATCTTACACTAAGACCGCACAAGCTGGACGAACCGCGCAAACTGAAAACGCCGTCGCTCGTCTTCGTCGATTCGATGACCGACCTCTTTTGGGACGAAGTCGACGACGACTACCGCCGCCGCATCTTCGATGTGATCGACGAATGCCCGAACCATCAGTTTCAGATTCTGACGAAACGGCCGGATCACATGGTTGATTGGTGCCGTCAGCGTCCGTTGCCCGGCAACGTCTGGGCGGGCGTCACCGTCGAAAACCAGGACTACGCCTGGCGGGTCGACCGGCTGCGCGGCCTGCCGGCGGCGGTGCGTTTCCTGTCGATCGAACCGCTGCTGGGACCGCTGACGTTGGACTGGACCGGCGTCCATTGGGCGATCATCGGGGGCGAGTCGGGCGTCCACCTGCACGACCCGGCGGTGCGGGCGGAACGGGCGCTCGTCGAAAAAATCGGAAAGGAATGGCGTCCCCGTGCGGACCGCGCCGATTGGGTCCGCCGACTGCGCGACGACGGCCTCGCCGCTGGCGCCAACATCTTCTTCAAGCAGTGGGGCGGCCCGACGACCAACGCCGCCGGCCGACTCCTCGACGACCGAACGTGGGACGACCTGCCACCCGGCCCCTGGGTCGAATCGTTCCGTCAATCGCGCGGCCTGACGCCGATCGTCTGAATAACCCGCTCGACCGACGCCA
>JBOFFD010000966.1:0-8495 GCA_051648425.1 Planctomycetia bacterium | reverse complement strand
GCCACGACATCCTGGCGAAGTGCATCGAACTCGGCGGCAGCGTGACCGGCGAACACGGCATCGGCGTCGAAAAGATCGCGTTCATGGACAAACTGTTCTCGGCCGCCGACCTCGACGCCATGACCTCGGTGCGCGAAGTGTTCAACCCCGCGAACCGCTGCAACCCGTCGAAGATGCTGCCTACCGGCGGCCACTGCGTCGAAGTCGGCCTACCGACCGTCCGCCGCGCGATGTGACGCGCCGCCGGCATCGATGTTTCGGCGGCGTTGAAGCATTGATGTTGCGATGGCGGGAAAGACGACGCCGACAAAAAAAAAAGTTGCGGCGAACAGAAGGATTTCAGCCCTGAAAGGGCGGCATTCCACCAGCCCAGGGCAACGCCTTGGGTATAAGACGAGAATGAAAAGTGAAGCCCTGTAAGGGCGCGACTACGAGACGACGTCGCCCGAAGCGGCTCCCTTTCAGGGCTTCGGACGAAATCAAGAGTCGCCTTCGTCGATGGATCGAATCGTTCTGAAAAACATCCTTGTCGATGACGTAAGAAGGGTCTCGCCATGACGATTCAGATCACGACGGCGCTGCTGCTTCTTACCGTCGGCGCGGACGGCGGACCGTCCGTCGAACAGACCGCCTTCTTTGAACAGAAGATTCGGCCCGTCCTCGTCGCCCACTGCTACGAATGTCACGGGCCGGCGGGGAAAGTTAAAGGCGGCCTGCGGCTCGATTCGCGCGACGGCCTGCGCGCCGGCGGCGACTCCGGCGAACCGCTGCTTTCGACCGACGCCCCCGGCGAAGGCCTGCTGCTGCGGGTCGTTCGGCATCAGGAAGCCGGGCTTGAGATGCCGCCCGACAAACCGAAACTGCCCGACGCCGTCGTCGCCGACCTGGCGGCCTGGGTGGCGATGGGAGCCCCCGACCCGCGACGGACCGACGCCGTCGAGCCGAAACGGGCCGACAAGTCATGGTGGTCGCTGCAACCGCTGGCCGAGGTCGCGCCGCCCACCGGCTCGGCCGTCGCGGACGCCCCCGCCGACTGGCTGGTGAACCCGATTGACCGCTTCATTTACGCCAAGATGGCCGAACGCGGTTTGACCCCTTCCCCGCCCGCCGACCGCCGCTCGCTCCTGCGGCGCGTCACCTACGACCTGACCGGTCTTCCGCCGACGGTGGACGAAGTGGAAGCGTTCGTCGCCGACCCCGGTCCGCGGGCGTACGACGCCGTCGTCGACCGCCTGCTGGCCTCGCCGCGCTACGGCGAACGCTGGGGCCGGCACTGGCTCGACGTCGTCCGTTTCGGCGAAAGCAACGGCTTCGAGCGCAATTCCCCCTTCCCCGACGCTTGGCCGTTCCGCGACTATGTCGTCCGTTCGTTCAACGACGACAAACGGTTCGACCGCTTCCTCGTCGAACACCTCGCCGGCGACGTGGTCGGCAAAGACCGGCCGGAGGTGGAAGTCGGCGTCGCGTTTCTGACGATCGGTCCGTACGACGACGTGGGCAACCAAGACGCGGCCGCCGCCGCCGAGATTCGCGCCGCCACCGTCGACGACATGGTCACCGCCGTTGGGTCGGCGTTCCTGGGCCTCACCGTCAACTGCGCCCGCTGCCACCACCACAAGTTCGACCCGGTACCGACGGAAGACTACTACCGCATCAAGGCGGCGGTCGACGGCGTTGCTCATGGATCGCGCGAACTGGCGACGGCCGCCGACCGGAAGACGCGGGCCGACGCCGTCCGATCGTTGGAAGCCGATCGCGTCGCCGCCGCTGCCGTCCGACCAACGATCGAAACGGCCGTGCTGGCGCGGACCGAAGCCCAAAAGCCGTCCCGGCCGGCGCCGAGCGCCCACCGCACCGAAGAACCGTTCGCGCCGACTTCCGCCAAGTTCGTCCGCTTCACCCTGTTAGCCACCACCGCGAACCCGAAGTCGGGCGTCGACGCCCGCATCGACGAGTTCGAAGTCTTCACCGTCGGCGACGCCCCCCGCAAGGCGGCCGCCGCCGCGAACGGCGGCAAGGCCGCCGGCGCGACGGGCCGGGTCGCCAACGAGTCGACCGACACCTACGGCGTCGACCAAGTCAACGACGGTCGGTTCGGCTTCCCCTGGATCGTCGGATCGCCGGCGGTGTTGACGATCGAGTTCGCGGAACCGGAAATGATCGATCGCGTGGTGTTTTCGCACCACCGGCCGTCGGCGTCGGACGTGCCGGTCCAAGGCTTGGGGCCGGCCGTCGCCGAGTACACCGTCGAAACGTCGACCGACGGCAAGACGTGGACCAAAGTCGCCGACTCGTTCGACCGCGAAGCCGTTCCGGCTCTGGAGCGGGAACGCCGGCTGCGACTCCATACCACGCCAGAGGAACGCGACCGCTTGGCCGCCGCCGACCGCGACCTGGCGGCCGTCGCCGCGCGGCTGGCGGCCGTTCCACCGTTGCCGACGGCGTGGGTCGGCCGGTTCAGCCAACCGCCGACGCCGACCGTCGTCTTCCGCGGCGGCGATCCGAAGAAGCCGGGCGCGGTCGTGCCGCCGTCCAGTCTTTCGGTATTGGCGGCCGCCGCCAGCAAGTTCGAGCTGCCGCCGAACGCCCCCGAAGCCGAGCGCCGCCTGGCCCTGGCGAATTGGATCGTCGACGACGCCAACCCACTGACGCCGCGGGTCCTGGCGAACCGCGTCTGGCACTACCATTTCGGCGTCGGCATCGTCGACACCCCCAGCGACTTCGGCTTCCTGGGCGGTCGGCCGACCCATCCCGAACTGCTCGACTGGCTCGCCCGCCGTCTAAAGGCCGGCGGCTGGTCGCTGAAGGAGCTGCACCGCGAAATCGTCTCGTCGGCGACGTATCGCCAGTCGGGCGCCGGTCGGCGTGACGCCGCCCGCATCGACAAGGAAGCTCGGTACCTTTGGCGCTTCCCGCCGCGCCGCCTGTCGGCCGAGGAAGTCCGCGACACCATGCTGTCCGTCGCCGGAAAGCTCGATTTGACGATGGGCGGGCCGGGCTACCGACTGTACGAGCACCGTCAAGACAGTGTCAGCACCTACCTGCCGCTCGACGTCCACGGGCCGAAAACCTTTCGGCGGGCGGTGTACCACCAGAACGTGCGGGCGTCGGTCGTCGACGTGCTGTCGGACTTCGACCTGCCCGACAACGCCTTCTCGACGCCGCGGCGGGCCGACACCACCACCCCGCTGCAAGCGCTGACGCTGCTGAACCATCGTTTCGTCGTCGACATGGGCGCGGCCCTGGCCGCCCGCGCCGCCGCGAAAACGCCCGACGTCGAAAAGCAAGTCGACGATCTGTTCCGCCGCGCGTTCCAACGGCCGCCGACGGCCAGCGAACGGGCGGGCGCCGTTCGACTGGCGCAATCGGTGGGGCTGCCGGCGGTCGGCCGCGCCCTGCTCAACGCCAACGAACTCATCTACCTGGAGTGACGTCGCGATGTCGCACGATCTCGTTTCATTGGCGCGGCGTCGGTTCCTCGGCGACGCCGCCGGCGGCTTGGCGGGCGTCGCCCTGACCAGCCTTCTGGCGAACGAGCTGTCGGCCGCCGAAGGTCCGCGTTTCACCCCCAAGGCCAAACAGGTTTTGCAGATTTTCTGCCCCGGCGCGGCGTCGCACGTCGACCTGTGGGACTACAAGCCGGAACTCGAAAAGCGCGACGGCCAGCCGCTGCCGGGCGAGGAAAACCTCGTCAGTTTCCAGGGGCCGAACGGCCCGCTCATGCGGTCGCCTTGGAAGTTCGCCCCGGCCGGCCAATGCGGCAAACCGATCACCACGTTGCTGCCCGACATGGCCGCCCACGTCGACGACATGGCGTTCGTCCACTCCATGACCTCGCGGTCGAACACGCACGGCCCCGGCTGCCTCTTCATGAACAGTTGTTTCACGCGGGACGGCTATCCGGCGGCCGGCGCCTGGCTCAGCTACGCCCTGGGCAGCCTCAACAACGATTTACCCACCTACGTGGCGATTCAAGACCTGCGCGGCGAGCCGCCCAACGGCAAGGCGAACTGGTCGAACGGCTTCCTGCCGGCGCAGTACCAAGCGGTCGCGATGGCCGCCCAAAAACCGCTGCGCAATCTAAATCGGCCCGACGGCGTCGACGAAGCCGCCGACCGCGCCACCCGCGGCTTCTTAGACGAACTGAATCGGGAACACGCGGCCGCCCGCGCCGACGAATCGGCCCTGGCGGCCCGCATCGCCGCGTATGAACTCGCCGCCCGCATGCAGACCGCCGCCCCGGACGTCGCCGATCTTAGCCGCGAATCGAAGACGACGCTCGCCTTCTACGGCGCCGACGACCCGAATCCGCTCAAGGCGGCCTACGCCCGCAACTGCCTCTTGGCCCGCCGGTTCTTAGAGAAAGGGGTGCGGTACGTCAGTTTGTACTGCGCTTCGCGGGCGTCGGCGGTCGACGGTCTACTGAACTGGGACGCGCACCGCACGCTGAAGTCCGACTACGAACGGCACGGGCCGATCTTCGATGGACCGACCGCGGCGCTGCTTTCCGATCTGAAACGGCGCGGCCTGCTCGACGACGTGGTCGTCTTATGGACGACCGAGTTCGGCCGAATGCCGACGAAGCAGGCGGCGACCGAAGGCCGCGACCACAACCCCGACGCCTTCACCTGCTGGATGATGGGCGCCGGCGTGAAGGGGGGCGTCAGCTACGGCGCCACCGACGAATTCGGTCGGCGGGCGGTCGAAAAGATCGCGACGCCGTACGACTTCTACGCCACCGTCTTACACCTGCTCGGCCTCGACCACGAAAAACTCACCTACTACCACAACGGCGCCAACCGCCGCCTGACCGACGTCCACGGCCACGTCCTCAGAGAAATCTTAACTTGATCCGTTAGAGCCCGAAGCGTGAGCGAAGGTCCGGACGGTGCGGTTTACGGTACCGAATCCGGATTCCTCTCAGTTCGTCGCCCCGTTCGGACCTTCGCTGACGCTTCAGGCTCCGACGGAATTTTTCAGTATTTGTACCGCACGACCCACGGGTCGTTGGTCTTTTCCTGAAACGCCCGCAGTTTGGCGGCCATTTCCTTGCGGACGGCGGCGTGCGACGGGTCGTCGGCCAGGTTTTTCAGTTCCATCGGGTCGCTTTCCAGGTCGTACAATTCGTACTCGTCGCGGTGGAGGTATCTCTCCACCGGCCGAGCGCCCAGCATCGGCAGTTTCTTTTCGAGCACCGTCTGCCACGTCGGCGACTCGAACAAGTCGCTGGCGTGCGGATACGTGAGCGGGGCGGCGATGTTCCAAATGAATTTGAACTTGCGGTCGCGCACCGCGCGCATCGGATAGTACATCGTCAGTTCATGGAACGTGTGGCTGCAATACACTTCGTCCCAGCCGGCGGGCGTGGCGGCGGCTTCTACCACCGGCAGCAGGCTGCGGCCGTGCAGTTTGTACTTCGGCGGCGCGGCGTCGGCGTAGTCTAAGATCGTCGGGGTGACGTCGACCCAACTCGCCATCGCGTCGGTGGTCGCACCGGGACGCTTGTCTTTCGGCGTCCGCACGATCAGCGGCAGACGGACGGCCGGGTCGTAGATGTTCGTTTTCGCGCCGGGGAACGGCATGCCGTTGTCGCTGAGAAACACGACCAGCGTCTCGCCGTCGCGGCCCGACTTCTCCACCGCGTTCATCACCGCGCCGACGCCGTCGTCCATCCGGCGGATGCAACCGTAGTAGTCGGCCAGTTCTTGGCGCACCGCCGGTTCGTCGGGCAGCCAGAACGGCACCGTCACGTCTTTCGGGTCGTACGGTTTCAATTCGTGGCCGGCGGGCTGCTTGCCGCGGAATCCGGCCCCGGTCCGGTGCGGATCGGTGAAGCCGACGACGAGTAAGAACGGTCGGTCGGCCGATTCGGCCAGGAAGGCGGCGGCCGCTTCACCCATGCGGGCGCTGTTCCGCGGATCGAACTTCGGTTCGTAGTCGATCGGCAGCTTGTCCGTCGGTCCGACGTGCTTCTTACCCAGTAAGGCGGTGCGGTATCCCGCGGCTTTCAGACGGCCGAACACGGTTTCGATCGGCGGCAGCAAACTGAAATGACTCTCGGCGTGTTCATGTCCGTACTGACCGTTTGCGTGGTTGTGCAAACCGGTGTACAGCACCGACCGGCTGGCGCTGCACGAAGCGGTGGTGGCGAAGCCGTGGGTGAAGCGACGCCCGGTCGCGGCCAAACGGTCGACGTGCGGCGTCTTAACCAGCGGGTGCCCGTAACACCCCAGGTCGTTCATGCCGAGATCGTCGCCGATGAACAACACCACGCCGCGCGGCTTGGCCGGCGTCGACGGCGCTGCTTCCACCGCGGCGGTCGAACCGACGGCGAGCACCAAGGCTAGGAGGGCAGTCATGCGTACGGTTCTCCAAGTAAGGAATGGCGACGACGAGGGAAGTGACAAGCATTCTGCCAAGCTTGGCTGTCGGTTTCCACTTTAGCACTCCACTCAACTCCCGTCGCCGACGGAACTTTAGCCGATCTTCATTTACCGAGGGCGTTGTATCGACGACGATTATTCTAATTTCGTGAAGACGGGAGCGGCGGCAAGCTGGCGAAGATGGGGTTGACTTTTGGAGCGGGGTGAAGATAGTAGCCGCTTACCGCCCCGCCGCGCGGCCTCCCCCGCGCCGCGCGGGCGGCCCGACGAGACATTGCAGCGACTGGAAAAGCGGCATGATGAACATCCGAAAATTCACCGTCCTCCCCAGCGTCCCCCCTCGCTTGAAGGCGCTGGAAAATCTCGCCCACAACCTCTGGTGGGCCTGGAATCCGGACGCCATCGCCCTCTTCCGACGGCTTGACCCCGACCTGTATTCGACGACCGGCCACTGCCCCGTCAAGATGCTGGGGAAGATCAGCCAAGGGCGTTTGGAAGAGCTGTCACAAGACGCCGGCTTTCTGGCGAACTTGGACCGCGTCGCCAAGGAATTCGACGAATACATGGCGGCCCGAACGTGGTTCCACGAGAACTACGGCGACGCGAAGAGCGTGAAAATCGCTTACTTCTCGGCCGAGTTCGGCCTGCATGAAAGCTTCCCCATCTACTCCGGCGGCCTGGGCATTCTGGCCGGCGACCACCTGAAGTCGGCCAGCGACCTCGGCCTGCCGCTTGTCGGCGTCGGCCTGATGTACCAGCAGGGCTACTTCCGCCAGTACCTGAACGCGGACGGCTGGCAGCAGGAACGGTATCCCGAAAACGACTTCTACACGATGCCGTGTAAGCTGTGCGTCGACGCCGCCGGCAAGCCGATTAAGATCCAGGTCGAGTTCCCCGGCCGCTCGCTGACGGCCCAGGTCTGGCGGGCGCCGGTCGGCCGAGTTTCGCTCTACCTGCTCGACGCCAACCTGCCGGAAAACAGCCGCGAAGACCGCGACGTCACCGCGCAACTGTACGGCGGCGACCAGGACATGCGCATCCGTCAGGAAGTGCTTTTGGGCATCGGCGGACTGCGGGCGCTACGCGCCATGGGCCTCGACCCGACCGTCTGCCACATGAACGAAGGCCACTCGGCGTTTCTGGCCGTGGAGCGGCTGGCCACGCTCATGGAAGAAAAGAAGATCGACTTCCACACCGCCAAACACATGGTGTCGGCGGGCTGCATCTTCACCACGCACACGCCGGTGGAAGCCGGGAACGACATGTTCCCGCCCTACCTCGTCGATTCTTACATGCAGTCTTACTACCCGCGGCTGAAGGTCGACAAGGAAGGCCTCTTGGGCCTCGGCCGACAGCGCATGGAAGATCGCAACGAACCGTTCTGCATGACCGTGCTGGCCATCCGACTGGCCAACCGCGTCAACGGCGTCAGCAAGCTGCACGGCAAGGTCTCGCGCAAGATGTGGAAGAACATCTGGCCGGAACTGCCCGAAGCGGAAATTCCCATTCAGAGCATCACCAACGGCATTCACATCCGCAGCTTCCTGTGCGCGGAAATGAGTCAACTGTACGACCGTTACCTCGGCCCGGACTGGGACCAGCGGATGGTCGACGCCGCCACCTGGAACCGCGTCGAACAGATCCCCGACGCCGAGCTGTGGCGCATCCACGAACGGCGCCGCGAACGGTTGGTGGCCTTCGCCCGCCGTCGGTTGGAGCAGCAGCTTCGGTCGCGCGGCGTGCCGGCCTCGGAACTGGCCCGCGCCCAAGAGGTGCTCGACCCCGACGCCCTGACACTGGGCTTCGCGCGCCGCTTCGCCACGTACAAGCGGGCGACCCTCATCTTCCGCGACGCCGACCGGCTGTCGCGCATTCTGAACAACCCCGGCCGGCCGGTGCAGATCATCTTCGCCGGCAAGGCCCACCCGCGGGACAACGGCGGCAAGGAATTCATCGCGCAGATCGTCCACCTCGCGCGGCGCGAAGACTTCCGCCGCCGCATCGTCTTCATCGAAGACTACGACATCAACGTCGCCCGCTACCTGGTGCAGGGCGTCGACGTGTGGCTGAACAATCCGCGGCGCCCGCTGGAAGCCAGCGGCACCAGCGGCA
>JBOFFD010000965.1:0-6082 GCA_051648425.1 Planctomycetia bacterium | reverse complement strand
GTGATCGTCCCCGGGCCGTTGGCGACGATGCGGAACCAGTCTTCGTCGCGGGGAGGAAGCAGCGTGTGCAACGAAAGCTGGGTGGTTCCCGGACCGACGTCCTTCGCGGCGTTCGCCGTTTCGTTCGGCTCGAAAGCGTCGGCCGCCATCGCGATCCGGTCTTCGAGCTGCTGCACTTGGAAACGTCCGGTGCGATTTCGCACGGTGGAAGAAAACAACATGGCGGCACCCTCGTAGGATGAATTCGTCGTTCGCCCGGCGCGACGCGCATGGCCGCGCCGGCGAGGCGGAAGGCCGTCGACTTTGAACGTCCGGATCCGCCTGAAACCCTTGGCACCGATTTCCGCTCCAGCGGACGGATTTTTTTCCGCGTCGCGACGCTTTTCATTAAAGTTCTTGGTCGACGGCACTTAGATCGTTCGATTGGATGGATGAATGACCGCATCGCAATCAGCAGCGCGGGCGGCGGCGGGCGTCGAGCGCGACGGCTTCGCGCTCATGGAAGGCGTCGTCGACGAATCGGACTGCGTCCGCTGGCGGACCGAGTTGGCCGACGCCGCCGGCGGGTCGGGGCTGCGGGCGGCCGAGGGGGAATTGTACGCCGCCCGCAACGTGCTGCGGAACTGGCCGACGGCCGTTCACGTCTGGCGGCGGCCGCCGCTTATGGAACTGCTGACGACGCTGCTCGGACCGGAGTTCGGCCTCGTCCGCGGGTTGTTCTTCGACAAGCCGCCCGGCCGATCGTGGACTCTGCCTTGGCACAAGGATCTTACCGTCGCGGTCGAACGGCATCCGCCGGCGCTCTTAGAGTTCCGTAAACCGACCACGAAGGACGGCGTCGCCCACCTGGAGGCGCCGACGGAACTGCTCATGGAAATGCTGACGCTGCGCTTCCACCTCGACGCGCAGACGCTGGAGAACGGACCGCTGAACGTGGTTCCCGGCACTCACCGTTCGGGTAAGATCTTAGACTTGGCGCACGCGCCGCCGACGGCGGTCCTGGGCGGCGTCGGCTCGGTGTTGGCGATGCGGCCGCTCTTAATTCACGGCAGCGGTCGGTCGAGCGACGATACGCCGCTCCACCGCCGCATCCTGCACCTGGAGTTCGCCGCCCGTCGCGACCTGCCCGACGGCGTCCGTTGGCAGGCGTTCCACCCCGTCGCGATTTCATAGCCCGCCGCGCGAGCAAGGGATTCCGGTTCCGTTCGCTTCGTCTCCCGACGACCGGCCGTTCGACGTCGTACGGTTTTCGGAATCCCTTGCTTGCGCGGCGGGCTATGAAACATCGGCGTCGATGGGACTAAGTTAAAAAACGCCGGCTTCCAGGAACTCGATCTTAATCTTCATGCGGTTTAAGATGCCGTCGTTCAGGACGCGCTCGGCGTCTTGCAGGCCGATCACCGATTTAACGCCGCCGATCATGAAGAAGATCATGCCGGGGTTGTTGTACACCAGACCGCCCAGTGTCATTTGGTGGAAGCGCGGGATTCCGACTTTTTCGATGTCGTCGGACTTCTCGCGGATATGGTCCAAGAGGCGGTCCGGGTTCGGAAAAAGATGCTGTTCCACGGCGGAACTCCTTCGGCGGGCTTCGATGGTCCGCGGCTTCGTCAATATTCGTCGATCGCCGCCACGTTCACCTAGCGCGTCCGTGCGTATCGCCGCAACGGTCGGACGCGCCACGTGAACCTGCCGGCGATCGGAAACCACTCGTCGACTGTAGTGTAGGTCGCCGTTACAGCGCCCGCGCCAGGGCGACGCCCAAGCGGACGGCGAGCAGGCCGAGCGCCACGCTGGCCCCGACGTAAAGGGCGGCCGCGACGCCGTAGCCCCGGTCCCACAGCGTATGCGTCTCGAACTCGAACGTGGAAAAGGTGGTGTAGGCGCCGGTGAAGCCGACCGCCACCAACAGCCGCAGGTCGTCGGGCGCCAACAGGCCGACGTCTCCTTTGGGCAGAATCTTTTCGACGAACACCGTCAGGAACCAACCGAGGAAGAAGCTGCCGGTGACGTTGATCGCCAGCGTCCCCCAGGGGAACACGTTGCCGACGAGCCGTTCGGCAGCCATGCTTACGCCCCAGCGGGTCAAGCCGCCAAGCGCCGAACCGATCGACACCATCGCGATCTGCATCCACATGACGGCGCCTTTCGTCAGGTCGGCGTTTCTTAGGGCGATTTCAGCCAGTCTTGCAGGGCGACGACGCCGAGCGGGCCGGCCTTCAAGGCGCGGATCGCCTGCACGGCCGCGAACGCGCCGGCGACGGTGGTGATGCACGGCACGCCGCGAGCGACCGCCTCGGCGCGGATGCGGCCCTCGTCGGTGCGGGCGCCCTGGCCGCTGGGCGTGTTGATGATGAGCGAGACCTCGTCGTTCTTCATGAAGTCGATGATGTTCGGCCGGCCCTGCTGCAGCTTGTGGACGCGGGTGACCTTGCAGCCGGCGTCGGCCAAGAGGCGGGCGGTGCCGCTGGTGGCCAGGATTTCATAGCCGAGTTCGACAAGCTGGGTGCCGAGGTCGACCAGCGACTGCTTGTCGCGGTCGGCGAGGCTGACGAAGATGCGGCCGCTGGTGGGCAGCCGGTTGCTGGCGGCCGCCTGGCTTTTGGCGAACGCCATCGGGAAGGTGGTGTCGATGCCCATGACCTCGCCGGTGGAGCGCATTTCGGGGCCGAGAATGATGTCGACGCCAGGGAAGCGGCTGAACGGGAAGGTGCTTTCCTTCACCGAAACGTGGGCGGGGGCGGGTTCGGTGAACAGGTTCAGGCTGTCGAGCGTTTCGCCGGCCATGATTTGGGCGGCCAGCCGGGCGAGCGGAAAGCCGGTGGCCTTCGAGACGAACGGGGCCGACCGACTGGCGCGCGGATTCACTTCCAGCACGTACAGGACGTCATTCTTAACGGCGAACTGAATGTTCATCAGGCCGACGACGTTCAGTTCGCGGGCCAGGGCGTAGGTCGCCTGCTTGATCTCGGCGACGATCGCCGGCTTCAAACTGTACGGCGGCAGGGCGCAGGCGCTGTCGCCGCTGTGGATGCCCGCCTCTTCGATATGCTCCATGACGCCCATCGCCAGACAGCGCCTGCCGTCGGCCAAGGCGTCGACGTCGACCTCGGTGGCGTCTTCCAGGAACTGGTCGATGAGGATCGGTTGGTCGGGAGCGGCTTCCATCGCCCGTTGAATGCAGCTCTGCAGGGTGCTTTCGTCGTAGACGATTTCCATCGCCCGACCGCCTAAGACGAAGCTGGGGCGGACCAGAATCGGGTAGCCGACCTGGGCGGCCACCGTGCGGGCCTTGGTGAAGTCGTTGGCGATGCCGTTGTTCGGCTGCCGCAGGTTCAGCTTCGTCAGCACCTTCTGGAAGCGGTCGCGGTCTTCGGCGGCGTGGATGTTTTCGGGGCTGGTGCCGATGATCGGCACGCCCGCCTCGGCCAACGCCCGCGCCAAGTTGAGCGGGGTCTGACCGCCGAACTGCACGATGACGCCCCACGGTTCGACGCGGTCGCAGACGTTCAGCACGTCTTCGACGGTGAGCGGCTCGAAGAACAGACGGTCGGAGGTGTCGTAGTCGGTCGACACCGTTTCCGGGTTCGAGTTGACCATGACCGTCTCGAAGCCCATTTCGCTGAGCGCGAAGGCGGCGTGGCAGCAGCAGTAATCGAACTCGATCCCCTGGCCGATGCGGTTCGGACCGCCGCCGAGGATGACGATGCGCCGCTTCGCCGGGTCGACCGACGCCTCGTCGAGGGTGTCGTAGGTCGAGTAGTAGTACGGCGTGTAGGCCTCGAACTCGGCGGCGCAGGTGTCGACGAGGCGGAAGGTCGCCGCCACGCCCAGCGCCTTGCGGTGCCGGCGGAACTCAAGCTCGCTGCCGCCCCAGAGGTGGCACAACTGCCGGTCGGAAAAGCCCCACTGTTTGGCCTGCCGAATCAGTTCCACGGGGGCGGCGTCGACCGACGGAACGGACCGCAGCCGCGTCTCGAAGTCGACCAAGTCCTTCATCTGCTGCAGGAACCAGGGGTCGATGTAACAGCGGTCGTGGACTTCCTCGACCGACATGCCGGCCAGGAAGGCGTGGCGCACCGCCCAAATGCGTTGCGGGGTGGGCGTCACCAGTTGGTTGACGATCTGGTCGCGGGTGGGCCGCAGCGACGGGTTTTCCCAGGGGTCGTTGCGGTTGCAGCCGAGGCCGAACTGCCCCGTCTCCATGCTGCGCAGCGCCTTCTGGAGCGACTCCTTGAACGTTCGGCCGATCGCCATCACTTCGCCGATCGACTTCATCTGCGTCGTCAGCGTGGTGTTGGCTTCGGGGAACTTCTCGAAGGTGAAGCGGGGGATTTTGACGACGACGTAGTCGAGCGTCGGCTCGAAGCAGGCCGGCGTCTCGCGGGTGATGTCGTTCTTCAGTTCGTCCAGGCGGTAGCCGACCGCCAGCTTGGCGGCGATCTTCGCGATGGGGAAGCCGGTCGCCTTCGACGCCAAGGCGCTCGATCGGCTGACGCGGGGGTTCATTTCGATGGCGACCATTCGGCCGTCGGCCGGGTTGATCGCGTACTGGATGTTCGAGCCGCCGGTCTCGACGCCGATCTCGCGGATGATGGCGATCGAGGCGTCGCGCATCCGCTGGTATTCTTTGTCGGTGAGGGTCTGCGCCGGCGCCACGGTGATGGAGTCGCCGGTGTGGACGCCCATCGGGTCGAAGTTCTCGATGCAGCAGATGATGACGACGTTGTCGGCCTCGTCGCGCATCACCTCCATCTCGAACTCTTTCCAGCCGATCACCGATTCCTCGACGAGGACTTCGTGGATGGGGCTGCGGTCGAGGCCGCGTTCGATGATCTCGTCGAACTCGTCGCGGTTGTAGGCGATGCCGCCGCCCTGGCCGCCGAGGGTGAAGGCCGGCCGAATGACGCACGGCAGGCTGATTTCCTCGCGCGCCTTGGCGGCGTCCTCCTGGTTGTGGACGATGAAGCTGCGCGGCACCGCGATGTTCAGCTTCGTCATGGCGTCGCGGAACTTGCCGCGGTCTTCGGCCTTGTCGATGGCGGCGGCGTTGGCGCCGATCATTTCGACGCCGAACTTCGCCAACACGCCCTTGTTGTGCAGGTCGAACCCCAGGTTCAGCGCCGTCTGCCCGCCGAGGGTGGGCAAGAGGGCGTCGGGGCGTTCCCGTTCGATCACCTGTTCCAAGACTTCGACGGTGAGGGGTTCGATGTAGGTCCGATCGGCGGTGCCGGGATCGGTCATGATCGTGGCGGGATTCGAGTTGACCAGGACGATCCGGTACCCTTCCTCGCGCAGCGCTTTGCAGGCTTGGGTGCCGGAATAGTCGAATTCACAGGCCTGGCCGATGGCGATCGGACCCGAGCCAATTACGAGAATCGTCTTGATATCCGTCCGTTTCGGCACGTCATTCCCCGCGTCGCGCGAACCCCGGTTTCACCGGTGAAAAACCCACGTAGGACTATGGTTTTTCCGCCCGAACGACAAACGAAAGATCGAATCGCGTGGCGCAGGCGGTTTCCGCCGCCCGCCGAATGGCCCCCGCCGGGCCGTGCCGTCGTTGTGACGAAAAACCGAATGCAGGGCGGAACTCCGGTCCGACCGGCGGATTCTCGATTCTAGGGATCGGCGTCCCGTTCGATCTGCGCTTGTTTCAGCTCGAACGGGGTCGGCGTGGCGAACTCGATTTTCGCGCGCATCGGGCGATGCGCATTGAGTTCAATGTCCACTTTGGTGATGAAAATTCAAACATACAGTGGCGCAATTCGTCGATGTTCCATTTCGCGATGGTCTCCTCGTGGCTCGGGTCGATGCTCAACGTTGCTTCAATTTTCAACTTGATCCGCCGCTTGCCCATCGAAGACTCCGATCGTGGACCAAAAACCGCGGCGAAGAAGCCGCATGGACCGGAGACGCCCGGATGGACGGAAATGTTCGTCGAATCGACGCGTGGAACCGCGGCGGCCGTCGGCTCCAGAGTCGTTGCAGGTGGAAACGAACCGAACGGTCGTCCGCCGGAGCCACGTCCTTTTAGCCGGGGTGGTCCGCCGCCCCGAGTCTGTCGGCAAAGACCGGACGTGGG
>JBOFFD010000964.1:0-2487 GCA_051648425.1 Planctomycetia bacterium | reverse complement strand
GCGCCAGCCGCACCACCCGGCCCGACTGCCACCCGCGCGACAGCACCTCGGCCCGCGACAGCCCCGGCACCGTCACCGTCGGCTTGGTCAGCGCCGCCGTAATCATCGGCGGCACGAACACCGCCAGCGTCAAATCGATGGCGACGAACGCCGAGAGCAAGATCGAGAAGATCGGCAGCGGCAGCGCGGCCTCTGGGTTGCGCTCGGCCCGCACCGCCGCGTTGCCGATCGGTCCGATCGAAACGCACATCACGATGAACAGCACCGCCCCGGCGAGCAGGGCGAGGTTCACGATTTGAATCACCCGAACCTGTTGGTCGGGCGACGAACCGCCGTCGTGGTCGTCCATTGATGCTCCTTCGCCCATCGCTCGCCGATTCTCGCCCGCCTTCGGCGAGACCGCCCGGCAAGATACAGTACAGGGCGCCGACGGACGTGCCAGCGGGAGCGACGATTCCGCAGGACGGGGAAGCCCGGGAGGCTTTTCGACGAGGGTCGAAGGTGGTAGACCAAAACTCGTTTTGATGATCGGCCGGCGTCGTCGTCGCGCGACGCCGCGCCTGGCGTCGGCGAGCAAAAAGACTGGGAATCAGCCATGGTGCGGATCGGGATCGTCGGGTTGGGGTTCATGGGCATGATCCACTACCTGGCCGCCAAACGGGCGCCGGGGGTGCAGGTGGTTGCGTTCGCCACCCGCGACGCCGCCAAGCGGGCCGGCGACT
The DNA here is from genome assembly GCA_051648425.1 of Planctomycetia bacterium. Taxonomy (GTDB): domain Bacteria; phylum Planctomycetota; class Planctomycetia; order Kolteriales; family Kolteriaceae; genus JBOFFD01. The sequence continues at coordinate 1,765 of JBOFFD010000964.1, read as the reverse complement.
GGACCGGCATCCAGGGGAACTTCGGCCCGCGCGGCACGCAGGAGGACTTGACCGGCGTCACGCCGTACGCCAGCGTCGAGGAACTGCTGGCCGACTCGGCGGTCGACCTGGTCGACGTCTGCCTGCCGAACGACCAGCACCGGAAGACGGTCGTCCAGGCGCTGGAAGCCGGCAAACACGTGCTGGTGGAAAAGGCGATCGCGCTGTCGCTGGCCGACGCCGACGCCATGCTGGCGGCCGCCGCCGCCGCCAACCGCCGGCTGCTGGTCGCCCACGTGCTGCCGTACTTCGCCGACTTCGCCTACGCCCTGAAGCTGACGCGCGACGGCGACTTCGGCACGTTGCGGGCGGCGCACTTCCGTCGGCACATCAGCCCGCCGGATTGGTCGGCCGCCATGGCCGACAGCGACTGCACCGGCGGGCCGATCGTCGACCTGCACATCCACGACACCCACTTCATCGCCACCGCCTGCGGCCTGCCGAAGGCGGTCTATTCCCGCGGAATCTTGAACGGCGGCTCGGTCGACTACGTCGCCACGCAGTACCTGTACGACGCCGGCGGACCGATCGTGACGGCCACCAGCGGCGCCGTCAGCGCGAAGGGTCGGCCGTTCACCCACGGCTACGAAATGTACTTCGAGAAAGCGACGCTGCTGTATGAGGCGGGCGGCCCGGTGCAGCTTTTCACCGACGCCGGCGTGCAGCACCCGGAACTCGGTTCCAGCGACCCGATCGACGCCTTCGCCGCGGAACTGTCGGCCGCCGCGACGGCGGTTTCCACCGGACACGCCGAACCGACGCTGGAAGGAACCACCGCCCGAAACGCGCTGGCGCTCTGCCTGAAGGAAGCGGAATCCGTGAAGACGGGAGCGGTGGTCGCGCTGTAGTAAGGGAGGAAAGGCGTCTTTGTTAGCCGCCGCTTTCCTCAGCGGCGCGTCCTATTGCCGCGGACCAACTGAAATCGCGGGGCTTTCGGACGCGCCGCTGCGGAAAGCGGCGGCTAACTATGCACTTTATGCGGAAAGTCTATTCGTCGAACGGGGTGACGAAGGACCAGAACTGCCTCGGTTTTCCTTCCTTCAACGGGTTTTCTTCGATGTAGGCGACGGCCCGTCGAACGGATTCGACGTCGTCCAAATAGACGTGCCAATGGCCTTCGGCCCAGACGCGCGGTCGACTCGGCCACGACGGCGACTTCTTCAACCGGCGGATGGCGGCCGCCTTCAATCGGCGCACGATTTCGCCGACGAGGCGGTCGATCGCGTCGACGACCAAATGGACGTGATCGGGCAGAATCGCACAGGCGCGCACGGTCAGATTCATGGCCGCCGCCGCGTCCTTGAAACCACGGCCGACTTCCAGGGCCTGCTAGCCGGTGAACAGCACGGGGGCGCAAAGAAGCCGCCGTTGGACCGTCCGTCGCAGAGTGCGGTCGTGCGGCGCGGCCGCCATGTTTTCGATCCGGTCGAGCCGCGTCGCCCGCCCGCCGGCATTGTACAGGTGGTCGGCGCCGACATACGTCGACCACGAGCCGCGAGGATCGTTCGGCAGCCAGCTTCCGTAAGGTCCGAAGACGATGTGGAGGGCGATCATCGTTGATGTTCCTCGGCGGCGGATCTTACTCTGTTGTATGTCGATCGTCGAAGAAAGGATTTGTCGCTGGAAGTAGGCGAATCATCGGTCCATGTCAGGGTGTCTTCGTTAGCCGCCGCTTTCCTCAGCGGCGCGTCCGACGGCCCCGCGAGTTCGACCGGTTTGCGGCGAT
>JBOFFD010000963.1:0-2996 GCA_051648425.1 Planctomycetia bacterium | reverse complement strand
CTCACCTTCCGCCGGTGCCCGCCGTCCCACCGAATCGTCGGCGTGCGGCCGATCGGCGCCCACGTCCGCCGCACCAGCGGATTGAGAAAAAGACCGGTTTCGTCGATCAAGACGAGGTGCGCCCGTTCCTCGTCGGCTTATTTTTTAGGGCGGCGTACGCTTCGCCGACCCACGGCTCGGCGGCCGCGTCGTCGCGTTTTTTGGGCCGGCCGGCGGGCCGTTGCGGCGACAGCCGCCGTTTCGACAGCCACTCGCGGAGGTAGTTCGGATGGAACGCGACGCCGAGCTTTTCCTTGATCAGACCGGCGACGCGGGCGGCCGTCCAGACGACGGTGCGGAAGCCGAAGTCGGTGGGCGGCCGCCGCAGCCAGCCGAGGACTTCGGCCTCCTGCGCCGGCGTCAGGAACGGCTTGCGGCCGGGGTGGGGCGATCGGGCGAGGGCGTCGTCGCCCGACTTGCGGCGGGCGCGGACCCAGCGGCGGACGGTCTCGACGTGAAGGTCGAGAAAGGCGGCGACGTCGCCGGGCGACCAGCCCTCGTCGATCTTGCGGACGGCGCGGCGGCGGCGGCGTTCTTCCATGTCGGCGCGAGTGCGTTCAACTTCCATGATGAAGACCGTTTACGACCGCCGGCGCCGAACGCAATACCTACAACCTGCGAATCAGTAGAGATTCGGCACCCTTTTCTCGCCGAACGAATCGTCTTGCTCCGTCCGCGCCGTCCCCGTCGTCGTCACCACCCGCACCACCGGCAAAAACGGACCGTTCCGTGCGACCAGACGTCGAACTCGCCTCGTTTCGTTTTGACGATGACCGCCGATGATAGATGATTTTCCATGGGCCGTAATGGGTGCGACGCCGATCGGCGGACGTCGCGCTGCGACCGAAGGGTCGACGTTTCCGGCATCAACCGGATGTTGCGAACCGTCGCCGAAATCATCGACTCGCATCGACGGAAATCAACGCCGCGCGCTGGTCGGGTCGGGCGCCTGCGTCATAAACAGGCTCGACGTGCGACCCCCGCTTGCGATCCACATTGAAACGACTTGCAAAAAAGGCCCGCACCGACCGTGGAATTGCTTACCTCGGCCACCCTGAACCGCATCGAAGCGGAAATGCAGACCGTGCTCGGCGGTCCCCGCTTTGCCATGTGGTTCGCGGGAAAGACGACGTTGGCGCTGGAGGACGGCGTGCTGATCGTCGGCGTACCGAACGGCTTTTACCGCGAATGGCTGCAAAGTCAGTTTTCCAAGACGATTGAAACGGCCGCCGCCCGCGTCTTCGGCGATATGCCGCCCGTGCGTTTTCGCATCGACCCGCGTCTGCTCGGCGACCCCGCCGGCCCCAGTGAAACGACTCCCGTCGACAACGGCGCCGTGCTGTACCCGGCCGCCGCGGCGCGGACCAGTGCGACCGCCCTCGCCGATCTCGTCGACGTCGACGGAACGGGCCGGCGCAAACAGCGCCTCGGCGCCGAGGGGTCGTCTCCCATGGCGTCGGCCGACGCGCCGCCGTCGGCGCTGGTGGGAAACATCCCGTCCGCAGTCGTCGCGCCGGCGACGCCGACCGTCCCAATCAAAAACACGCCGAGCGCTTCACCGACCCGGACCAGCCGGTACGCGCTGGAAAAGTTCCTCGTCGCCGACTGCAATCGGGCGGCCTACGCGGCCGTCTCGGGAACCGTCGCCGACCCCCGCCGCACTTACAGCCCGGTGTTCGTCTACGGTTCGGCCGGCACCGGTAAGACGCATCTTCTGAAAGGGTTGGAAGACGGGCTGCGACGTCGGCACCCGCAATTGAAAGTCGTTTCTTATTCCTGCGAGGAGTTCACCAACCAGTTCCTTGAAGCGATGCACGCCGGCAAACTGAACGGCTTCAGATCCCGATTGCGCAAGGCCGACGTGCTGGTGGTCGACGACGTTCATTTCCTCGCCGGTAAGACGGCGACGCAGAACGAGTTTTTCCACACGCTGGAGTCGATGGAACGGCGGTCCGCCTTGGTGGTGCTGGCGTCGCTGGTCCATCCACGTCAGATGCAGCGCCTCGGCGAAGAAGTGCGGTCGCGGCTGCTTTCGGGAATTCTGTCAAGGATCGAGCCGCCTTGTCCCGACTTCCGCCTGAAATTCTTGGAGGAAGCCGGCCGGCAGCGGGGGCTGGCGCTGCCTGCGGAAACCCGAGAGTTCTTGGCGGCCCGCCTCAAGTCGAGCGTCGGTCAACTGGAAGGGGCGGTCAACTTCCTGGAGCACTACGCCGGCGTTTTCGGCGGCGTACTGGACGTCGCCACCGTTCGGAAGGCCCTGGGCGACGTCTTACGTACCGCCACGCCCGTGCTGCGCCCGGCCGATGTGAAAAGGCAGGCGTGCGAACTGTTCGGACTGGATCCGGCGCTCATCGACAGCCGCGGCCGGACCAAGTCGGTGACGCACCCGCGCATGCTCGTGCTTTACCTCGCCCGGAAGCGAGCCACCGCCAGTTACAATGAAATCGGAAGAGAGATCGGGTCGTTGAACCACACGACCGTGATGTCGGCCGTCAAGCGCATCGAAGCGATGCTGGCCGACGACGCGGAAATCGCGCTCGGCGGGCGCGTCTGGAAGGTCCGCGACGCGGTGGAAGCGTTCGACCGCGAGTTCGGGTCGTAAGACCGACGGAAGCGGCGGCGGAGTAAGATCGATCGGCTTCTCAAACGGTCGGTTCGTTCAGGAAACGGTTCAGAACGTTGCCGGTGACGATCGACAGGGCGTCGTCGACGACGACGGAACCGGGGTGGCGGATCGAGCCGGCCGAGAAGTCGGCGCCGCCGTCGTCTGGATTGAGGCCGCGGGCGATCAGTATGGCACCGGCCGGCGTCGACGGCGTGCGTGTGTCGGTTTCATGCCCGGAGGCGCCGCCGGGGCGGCGGCGGCGCGGGCTGGCCGCGCCGAATTTGTCGCCGTTCTTAAGACCGGCGCCGGCGATGACCCACGATTTGGCGTCGACCACTTCATACGGGGCGCC
>JBOFFD010000962.1:0-3436 GCA_051648425.1 Planctomycetia bacterium | reverse complement strand
TCAGGCGGGATTGGTGGCGCGCTTCGGCGGCGACTACGGCCAGGCGGCGTCCGTCACCTGTCTCATTTATTCGCTGGGACTGATCGCCATTTGGTTCGCCCCGGAGACCAAGGGCAAACCGCTGCCGGAATGAAACGCCGGGTCGTCGCGGAACGTCAGGCGTTGGTCAGTTGCAGCAGGAACTTGCGGGCGGCGATGTAGTCGCCGGCGGGGATTTCCTCGATGTAGCCGCGAAGGGTGGCCAGCATGCGGTCGGCGGCGGTGCGCAAGCTGGGTTTGATCCGTTCGCGGGTCGATTGGTCGGCCGTCACGAAGTCGTCGTAGACCTTCGAGACCTGCGCCCGTTCGACGTCGAAAACCGCCGCGTTCAGCGCGGTCGGCCATTGCAACTTGTCCAACGTCGGGTCGACCAAGAGGGGCGAGCCGAACGAGCTTTCGGCCAAAGAACGCTCTTGCCGCTCTTTGCGCATTCTGGCCCGCTCGGCGTTCTTCGCCTGTGAATCGGAGATTCGCTGCGCTTCGACGTCTTCGCGCATCCGTCGCTTCTCGATGTTGTTCTGCCGCTGCAACAGATCGTTCTGAATCGCCTGTTCGCGGGCCGCTTGCAGATTCTGCTCGGCCTGGGACGCGCTGACGAGGTACTCGCCTTGAGCGCGAATGCGGTCGGCCCCGGAGTGCAGGGATCCCCAGCCGCCGTATCCACCGTAACCGCCGTATCCACCATAACCGCCGTACCCGACGAACGGCCCCCCCACGAATCCCCGGTTCACGACGACGCCTCGGCCGCGAATTCCGCCGACGAATTGCGCATGGACCGGTTGCAGGAAGACGACCGCCACGACGGTCGCGGCCAATATCGACGAGAGCATGCGTTGCATGAAGACCTCCGTTGCTTGCTATACATGTTGTACGCGCGATCTCGGCGGCTACAACGTCGAACTCACCGCGTTCCCGGTCGTTCGGGTGGAAAGAGCGCGTCGGCTGGTTACACTCCATAACTCGACGATCGTCAGGCGACGAAAGTTCCGTTCCGCCATCGAACCTGGAACCACTCATGACCGAAGATGCCGTCTCGGCGCCGAATCGACTGGCGAAAAGCCCCGAGTTCCTCTCTAAGCTGCAAGAGCTTCGCCGGACCGACAATTTCACCAACGCCGGTTACATCGTTTTCCTGTATGGGTATTTCGCCGTCGTCATCGGCGGGTCGCTGTGGTTTTTCCATCACCGTGCGGAATTGGGGCTGTCGTTCGGTTGGACGCCGTTCGTGGCCTTTCTGGCGATCGTCGCCGTCGGCGCCGGGCAGCACCAGTTGACCGGGCTGGCCCACGAGGCGTCGCACTACACCCTTTTCCGCAACCGGCTGTGGAACGAGATCGCCTCCGATTTCTTCTGCATGTTCCCCATGTTCAGCTCGACGCACCAGTACAGGCTGCAACATTTGGCGCACCACCAGTACACCAACGACCCCGACCTCGACCCGGACGTCGCTCAATTGCGTTGGAGCGGCCACTGGTTCGGGTTTCCGCTGCGCCCTTCCGAGTTTCTGGGCAAGGTGGCGTTTCAACTGCAACCGCATCGACTGGTTAAGTACGTGCTGGGGAGGGCGCGGTTTGCGGCCACCGGGGCCGAAACCGGGCCGTTCGCGCTGCCCGGCGGCAAGGCCTCGCCCTGGCTGGGACGCTTCGCCTTCGCCTATCTGCTTGTTTCCGCCGCCACCCTGCGAAGCCTGGTGCTGCTCGGCGACGTCCGATTTCTGGCGGCGGCGCCGGTCGTCATGGCGGCCGTCGGACTCGCCTTCTACGGCCTCGCGCCCGCGCGTTGGTTCCCGCGAACCCGGTTGCGCCCAGTCTACGGCGCCCGCATCACCTGGATGCTGCGCTGCCTTTTCTTCACCGGTCTGCTGGGCGGCATCGCCTGGGCGACCTTCACCACGAGGTTGCCCGTCGGCGGCTACGTCATCCTGCTTTGGATCGTGCCGATCTTAACCTCGTTCGGCTTCTTCATGCTGCTGCGGCAATTGGTGCAGCACGGCAACAGCGACCGCGGCTTCTTGACGAACACCCGCGTCTTCCTCGTGTCGCCGCTGCTGCGTTGGGCGGTCTTTCCCATGGGGCAGGACTACCACCTGCCGCACCACATGTACGCCAGCGTGCCACACTATCGGCTGAAAAAGCTGCACGAGTTGTTGTTGGAGCAGGAAGACTACCGACGGAACGCGGTGGTGGTGGAGGGGTATTTTCTGCCGCCGCGGCTGCCCGCGGTGAATCCAACAGTGCTCGACGTCGTCGGACCGGATTTCGCCGACTTGTCGAAGGGCGAAGTTTTCATCGACGACGAATCCGTAAGAGACAGCCTCGAACCGACGGTGTGACCGGCGGCTTAAGATCGTTTCGGTCGGCCGTCAGCGGGTGTAGTGGACGTCGACCATGCCATTCGGCAGGAACTTGACCGTCACCTTGTAGGCGAACAGGCCGTAGTCATAGACGATGCGGTCGCGGCGGGTGACGATTTTCGGCTTGCCCACCGGCAGCGTCAACGGGACGGTGATCGCCCGGTTGGTGTACGGGTGCAGAAACGTGACGATCTGATTCGGCACTCCGGCGCCGTTGTACGGTCCCGGCGGGCAGTTGGCGTTCGGCGCGACCGGATTGCCGATCTGAAGGCCGAGGTAGCCGGCGGCCGGCGCATTGGGAACGCCGACGGCCGCGACTGGCGGCGCCAGGACCGCCGGCGCCGCGAAGCCCACGTCGCCGACCGAAGCCTGGACGGCCTGCGCTTCGCTGCCCTGGAAAAGAATACGATTGCCGGGGTTGGCCGACGCCGTCTGCCCGACCGTCAAGCCGGCCAGCAAGGCCGCCGTCCCCATCGTGGCGCGCATCAAGCGGAACATGATCGAACACCTTTCTCTCGCGTCGATTCGTGTGAAGTCTGTAAGTTCGCGGTTCGTCGCCAAGCGTTGATTCAGCGGTCGCCGAGGGTGTCTTCGGGCGGCGGCAGTCCCAGGCGGTCGGGCGGGGTCGGCGCGTTCGCCGCCGAACCCTGCGGCGCGAAGCCGCCGGCGGGCGGCGGTGCGTAGCCCGGCGGCACCCCGGCAGGAGCGGCGGGGACCAATTGCTGCGGCGGAAGCTGCTGGATTTGCACCGGCGGCGCCTGTTGAACCGCGACGGGAGCCACCGGCACGGCGACGGCCGGCGCCCGCACCGACGTGCCGACCGGGGCCGACGGCACGCGCACCGGGGCGGTGGCGTTCAGCGGCATCGCCGGCGGCGAGCCTTGCACCGGCACCGAACTGAGGATTTGCGGCCGACGGGCGGGTTGGGAAGCGCAGCCGACCGCCAACAACAAACCGGCCGTCGCCGCCGTCAGGGTGAAACGTTTCATGGTCGCCGTCCTTTCGCGGTCGCCGCGGGGTCGGCGTTCGCCGCCGCACCCCTGC
>JBOFFD010000961.1:0-12283 GCA_051648425.1 Planctomycetia bacterium | reverse complement strand
CCCCCCTTGAGACCTGAGTTTCGCTTCGATGCGTTGGAAGACCGGACGGTTCCAGCCGCCCCGGTCGGGAATGAGTTTCAAGTCAACACGACGACGGTGGGTGAACAGCGTCTATTCACGGATTTTAAGAGCGTGGCGATGGACTCCGATGGCGATTTCGTCGTCGCTTGGTCCAGTGCCGACGGATCCGGCTTCGGCGTCTTCGCTCAAAGATTCGACAAATCAGGCGCGAAGCAAGGGCCTGAGTTTCGCGTCAACACATTCACGACGAATCAACAGCGATTTCCCGGTGTGGCGATGGACGACGCCGGAGTTTTCGTCGTTACGTGGACGAGCGAAAACCAAGACGGCGACGGCTACGGAATCTACGCCAAACTCTACGAGAAGTCGGGCGACGTCCGCGTCGATGAGTTTCGGGTCAACGACCACACGACGGGTCGACAACGTTACTCGACCGTGGCGATGGACGCGGACGGCGACTTCGTCGTCGTCTACCAGGACTACGACCAAACGGGCGGCGCGGTCAACGATCTGATCGCGAAAAAATACAAACCGGACGGTTCTCTTCAAAGCGGTCCGTTCAGGGTCAACACCTTCACTTCCGGCGACAACAACGACTTCGACGTGGCGATGGACAAAGACGGCGACTTCGTCGTCGCCTGGCTGAACAACGCCCAATTGGTGGGAGGCGGCGAAGAAATCTACGGCCGTAGGTTCAATTCGTCCGGCCTCGCCCAAGGCGGCGAGTTTCATTCCAATACCTTCACATCGAACAATCAACGTCACGCGACGGTGGCGATGGATGACGACGGCGATTTCGTGGTGGCTTGGACGAGCTACAACCAAGACGGCGACGGCAAGGGTGTTTACGCCCAGCGCTACAACAGCACCGGCGGCCGACAAGGCGGCGAGTTTCGGATCAACACCACGACGGTCGGCAACCAGCGATCTCCCGCGGCGTCAATGGACGACGACGGCGATTTCGTGGTCAGTTGGCACAGCGACGACGTCGACGGCAACGGAAACAGTCCGACCGGATATGGAGTCTACGCGAGGCGGTACGACGCGAGCGGCGTGGCGGCCGCCGATGAATTCAGAGTCAATACCTTCGCGCCCCTCACGCAATTCCACAGTCTGACGGCGATGGATTCCGACGGCGATTTCGTCGTCGCCTGGACGGGCGATGATCAGGATGGATCCGACTTCGGCGTCTTCGCCCAACGATTCACTCCCGACGACGTCGCCTCTCCGCCGACGCTCGTCACTACGCCGCCCGCCGCTCGCGACCAAGGGTCGACCATTCCCCTCGACATTACCGTGACGTCCAACGATACCAACGAGCCGACGGAAACCTTGTCCGTCCGTATCGAAGGAGCGCCGGTGGGAACGGTCTACTCCGCCGGTCCGGCCGACGGCCAAGGGCGCATCACGTTGACCGCCGCACAGCTCGCCGGCTTGACGGTGACGTTTCCGCTCGAAGTTGTCGGGCAAGTCGCGTTGAAAGTGTCCGCGCGGTCCCACGAGTTGGTCAAGGACAGGATCTCTGAGGAAGTTTCCAACACTTTCAACGTCACCGTCAACCGCCTCCTGGCATCCATACCGACCTTGAACGTCGGTCCGGTCATTGGCAATCAGGATTCGACGATTTCCTTGGGTGCCTCAGCGTCGCTTAACGGGCCGGTTGCCGAACAGACGTTGACGGTGCGCGTCACCGGTGAACTTTCGGGGGCGGCGCTGCTCGTCGACGGCCAACCCGCGCCGGCGGTGCTCACCGGCGAACAGTTCGCCCGCCTTGCGATTCGACCGGCGCCGGGCTTCGTTGGAACGATCACGCTGGCCGTCGAGGCGGCCGCGACCCGGAACGTCGGCGGCCACTTCGAACGAAGCGGCGGCAGCATCGGCATCACCGTCCGCGACGCCGCTGTTTCCACTCTTCCTACCCTTTCGGTCGATTCCGTCGCGTTCCGACTGGCAGCGACCGCGCCAATTCGTCTCGGCATCACGGCGACCTCGCCGGATGAAGATGGTTCTGAAACGGTTTCCGTCACGATCGCGGGTGTGCCGGACGGCGCGGCTCTTACCGCCGGCGCCAACCTTGGCGGCGGCGTCTGGCGGTTGACGCAAAGCCAACTGCCCAACCTGCAACTGGTGCTGCCGACGATCACGAACGGCCTCGTACAACTGACGGTGACGGCAACACTGACTGAAATCAACGGCGGCGCGACGAGTTCGGAAAGCCGGTTCGTTCAGATCGCCAACACGGCGCCAGTGCTGGCGGCGGGGACGCCGAACACGACGGGGGCGGGGACGACGCGCGGAGCCACCGCGACGGGGCTGCTTACCCGAGCCGCCGGCGGCCGAACGTTCATCGTCGGGCGGGCGCGGCCGCTCGTCGGCGATCCTGACGGCGGCGCCCAGCGCGGCATCGCGATGACGCAGGTTCGGGTTGCGGGCGGAGGCAAGATGGAGTATCGGCTCGGCAACGGGCGGTGGAAGAAGATGCCGGCGTTGTCGACAAACCGGGCGCTGTTGCTGAAGGCGGGCGACCGTATCCGTTACCTTGGCGCCGGCCGGGTGCAGATGCAGTACGCGGCCTGGGACCAAACCAGCGGCCTGGCCGGTCAACGAATCAGCGCGGTCGGACGCGGCGGCAGCACGGCGTTCAGTGCCCGGCAGGCGCGGGCGACGATCGGCGGCGCCAAGCGCTCGGCCGACCCGACCGGCGCGGAGGGACTGGGACTGTCGGCGGCGTTGGCCGAAACCGGCTCGCCCAAGGCGGTCGTCGCGACGGAGACGTTGTCGGCCAAGGCGGTCGATGCGGCGTTCGTCGACTTCGCGGCTCTTCTGAACGCCGAGTGAGTTTCAGCGCTCGGCGACGAAGCCGGGAACGATAGGTCGGCGGCGATGTTGGTCGATAGCCGTCACGTTCACGTGGCGCGTCCAACGGAATCAGCGCCGTGGACGGCGACCAAACGGACGCGGCGCCTGTCGACGGCGGCTATCGGAGAAATCATCCAACGAACGTCGATGCCGACTTCAAATTGTCCCGACGGTTTTCACGGGCGGACCAGAATTCCGCCCTACGATCGGCGTCTCCGGCCCAACGCACAACGGACGGCGGTGTGTCAACCGGCCGTCACTTCATCGCCGGCTCGAAGGGGGGGGCGAGGCGGCGGAGGCGGCGGGCCAACTGGTAGACCGAGGCGCCGCCGGGGATTCGTGACAGCGTCGCCGTCACGCCGCGGGCGTCGTGGGGGAAGTTTTCGGGGGCCAGTCGTTTGGCCAGGGCCAACGAGCCGCGCGCGCGGCGTTGGTTGCCCGTCCAGAGATAGTGGTGGCTGAGCAGGTAGCGCAGCCGCATGCGGCGTTGTTGCAGCAAGCCGCGGTACGGTTCTTCGACGACGTAGCGCGACGCTCGTTGCAGAACCGTCAACTCGCCGCGGGCCATCGTTACGCGGTGCTGCGATTTTTGGCCGACCCGCCGGCGGTAGAAGCTGAGCGACTCCGGCGTCGGCGCGAACAGGCAGCCGGCGAACGCCGCCCGCAGCCAGTATTCGTAGTCCTCGGCCCGCCGCACCGACTCATCCTGGGCGCCGATCCGTTCGTACACGCTTCTGCGAAACAGAAAGCAGATCGGCGGCGGACAGCCGTCGACGAGCAACATGCGGCGAAGGTCGCCGTCGGCGACGCGCGGCGGATCGATGTCGAAGAGTGACACCGACGGCACGTCGGGCGTGCTGCGGAAGCAGCGGAACGACCCGTAGGCGCCGTCGAACTCCGGGTGGACTTCGAGGAAGTCGACCTGCTTGGCGAACTTGTTCGGCGCCAAGACGTCGTCGCCGTCGAGAAACTGGATGTAGTCGCCGGTGCAGAGGGCCAGGCCGGTGTTGCGGCCGCCGGCGGCGCCGCGGTTGTCCTGCCGAACGTACCGGACGCGGTCGCCGAAGCGGCGCGGCAGCAGTTCCGCCGTCGCGTCGGTCGAACCGTTGTCGACGACGATCACCTCGACGGCCCGGTGCGACTGGTTGAGGGCGCTTTCGACCGCCAGCTCGACGTCGGGCCAATCGTTGTAACAGACGACGACGACGGAAACCGTCGGCGCGGCGGCTGACGGCGGGGTGTGTCTTGCGGTGTCGCTCATGCGGCTTCCTTCAACGCGGTCCTACGGACGGTTCGGAAGGTAGCACGACGGCCGATTGCGGGCAACCGCAGACGAGCGGCCGAACGACGTTTGGTTGGCGTCGACGGCCGCTTCCGCTTTAACGATTCCGCGGCGCCGTCGGCATGACGGCCCGCGAGTCGATGAAGCGGTGCGACGGGAGATCAGGAATGGTTCGGCGGTTTCCGGCATTGCTCGTGTTCGCGCTCGCGTTCTGCGGTCTTTTTACGGCGTTGTTTTGGCAGGTGTTGTTCGGCGACCACACCTTGGTCTACCGCGACGCCGGCCATTTCTACTACCCCCTTTTCAAGGTGATCGCCGACGAATGGAACGCCGGCCGGGCGCCGTTGTGGAACCCGTATGAAAACAACGGCGTGCCGCTGGCCGCCAACCCGACCTCCAGCGTCTTCTATCCCCTTAAAGTCTTATTCGCGGTTCTGCCGTACGCCGTCGCCTTCAAGGCGTTCCACCTGGTGCATCTACCGGTGGCCGCCGTCGCCGCGTACGTCGCCGCTCGGGGATTCGGCGTCGGTCGGTGGGGGGCGGTGCTGGCCGGGTTGGCGTACGCCTTCAGCGGCATGGTTTTTTTTCAGCTCTATAACATCGTCTTTTTGGTCGGCGCCGCGTGGCTGCCGCTCGGCGTCTTGGCGGTCGACCGTCTCGTCCGCCGTCCCACCGTCGGCTGGATGCTCGGCTTGGCGGTCGTCATGGCGTTGCAGACGTTGGGGGGCGACCCGCAGACTTCCTACCTGTTGGGCGTCGCGGCGGCGCTGTACGCCTTGTGCTACCACCTGCCGCCACGCGCCGCCGGTTGGGTGGCGGCGGCCGCACTGGCCGTCGGGTTCGGCGTAGTGGGCGTCGGCGAGATCGTCAGCCCGCGTGAAGTGGCCACGCTGCTAGTGGGCGAAAGCGACGTGAAACTGCTGGTCGAACAGATTCGGCTGCAAGTCGTCGACCTCGACCCATTCGCTCGGTGGAAGGCGGCGAAAACCATCTTCGACGGACCGCGCATCCTCTACGGCCCCGCGTTGGCGCTGCTGCCGCTTGTCGGTCTCATCTACTTGGCGAGGCAGACGCGCGGATTGTGGGCGCTACAGCCTTTCCGCCGTTCGTTACTGCTGCTCGTGGCGGCGGGGGCGGCGTCGTCGGCGTTGGCGGCGGTGCAAATCCTGCCGACGTCCGAGTTCGTCGGCTACACCGACCGCGTGGCGCGCGAGGCGCCTCACGAAACGATCCCGTTCAGCTTCCATCCGCTGCGCGTCGTGGAGCTTTTCGTGGCGACGTTTTTCGGCCGCAGCATGCCGATCGACACGCGCTGGGCGCCGTTCGAGACGTACGAAACCGGGCTATGGATTCCGACGATCTACGTTGGACTGGCGGCGGCGGTGTTGGCGCTGCCGGTGCTGTTCGCGCCGTTCGTCGGCAGCCTGAACGGCATCGAACCGAACGCCCGCCGGCGGTGGTTGGTGATGCTCACGTTCGGGATGTTGTGGATTTCCGTCGGTAAGTTCGGCGGCGCGTGGTGGGTTTTCGATCCGAGCCTCGGCGACCGCATCGACCCGGTGTACGCCCCGCGCGGCACGTCGACCTACGGAGCCTCCGACGGTTTGTACCTGCTGGCCGAGCGAACCCTGCCGGGCTTCCGCTCGTTCCGCTACCCCAGCAAAATGCTGGTCTTTTGCACGCTGGGGGTCGCCCTCGCCGGGGGCGTCGGTCTGGATCGTTGGCGGCGGCGGCCGTGGCCGATGGTTGAACGACTGCTGACGATCTTAGGCGCGTATCTTACGATCGCGTTGACGGTTCTGCTCGCCGCCGCGCCGACGGTCGTCGCTTGGATGACGTCCAGCCCGTCGGTGCAGAAGTCCGGCGCGGTGTTCGGACCGTTTCAGCCGGCGTCGGCATGGCGCGACCTGGCCGGCGCCCACCTGCACGCCGGGGCGGCGGTGGTCGTCTTATGGTGCCTTGGAACCTTGCTCCGAACGCCCGGCGGACGCTGGCGCGCGTGGGTCGCGCCGGCCGTGCTGGCGGCGACAGCCGTCGACCTGTACGCGGCGACCGGTTGGTTGGTGCAGTCGGATACGCAGGCGTCGGTCGACGCCGTACCGCCGGCGCTGACGGCGATCTTAGACCAAGAGGCGAAGGAGGCCGCCGAGACCAACGGTAAGATCGACGCCGGCGGGCCGCCGCCGGGACTTTCGCAGCCGTACCGCCTCTATCGAACGCGCATCTACAATCCGATCAACATGAGTCAGACGTCCGAATGGGACCGCTACACGAGGCTGACGCGCTGGGAACGCGCGACCCTACAGCCGAAATACGCCATTCAGTACGGGTCGTCTTACTCGCACACCGTCGGTACGATGGCGATGTACGACACCGAATTCTTCTTCGGCCCGTGGACGTTCCGCACGCCCGACGCTCTTCGCAACGGCCGCCGCGAGGCCCCCGCGACGATGGTCTATTTCCCGCGACAGGGCTTCAACCTGTGGAACACGAAGTATTTCATCCTGCCGAAGTTGATGGCGTTGGATCACGAAGACCGGGGTTTCTTTACACTGCTTTTCAACGCCGACGGCAACGTAAGTCCCGGCTTGTATGAATCCCCGGGCGACAAAGACGACGTGCAGGTGGTGCGCAACGTCGAAGCGCTGCCGCGCTGCTGGCTGGTGCACCAGGCCGACTTCCGCCCGACGCTGCGCGACCTCCGGCGGGCGTCGCGGCTCGTTCCGATGGAACAATTGCTCTACCGCAGTTTGGACGGCGGATTGCCGATCTGGCGCAGCGAGCGCCACCGCGACTATCCGATCCGCCGGGTCGTGATGATCGAAGCCGACGATCCGTCGCCGTTCGCCGAGTTCAACGTCGGCGGACCGCCGCAGCGCGACGAACGGGCGTGGGTGGAGGAGTATCGCTCCGACCGCGTCGTGCTGAAGGTGTCGCAGAAGTCGGCGGGATTCGTCGTGCTGGCCGACACCTTCTATCCCGGTTGGACGGCGACGGTCGACGGAGCCCCGGTGCCGATCTTACGCGCGAACCGCGCCATGCGCGCAGTCCCGACGCCCGCCGGCGACCATGAGATCGTCTTTACGTACCGCTGCCGCAGCCTCGAAGTCGGCGCCGCGATTTCCGCCGCCGCCTGGCTGGCCGTCTTAGTCTTCGTTGGAGTCGGTCTGTTTCGCGGAAGAAAGTGAAGGATGGTGATTCAGAACCGTTCGGTCGGCTACCGGCCGTCGGCGGAAGCGAGGCGTTCGGCGGCGGCGCGAACGGTGTGTTGCAGAAGGGCGCGCCACCGATCGACCGACAGCGTCGGCGGCACGACGGCGGTCATGCCCAGCGACCGGAACCCCTGGTCGACGCCCGATTCCAACGGCGGGCCGACGAGAACGACGGGGGCGTTGCGTTGGGCGGCGGTCGCGGAAAGGTGGGCGGCCGATTCACCGCAGGCCGTCAGCGACAGAACGGCCATGGCGGCGGGGTGGACGTCGAGCGCCGCGACGAAGGAAGTCATTCCTTGAACGCCGACGACGTGGAGGGGCAGGTCGGCCGCCGCCTTGGTCAAACGCCGCGTCAGCACATCGTCACGTTCCAAGACGACGACGACGAGCACGGGCGCGGCCCATGGGTCGCCCGTTCGGTTCACGGACGGTGTCAGGCGGGCAGGCGGCGCGGGCCGCTGCCGGAAGTACTCCGCTTGCTGCTTTGCGGCGGGCTTACGGCGTTGGAGGGAACAGTGCCGTGCCGAGGCACGGAGGTGCTGCTGGGGGGGGCGTCCGGGCGCGAGAGATGGAAGCCGTGGGCGGAGTCCACCCGTCCACGAGCGACGGATCGCCAAGAAGACTTACTCGACGAAGGCGCCGACTGATCGATGCGTTTTTCCGCGGTTTGGAGTTTTTGCATCGCGATGGTCGAGGCGACCAGCTCGCCAATTTCGATCTGCGGATCGGAGCGACCGATCTTCGTCGCACCGTGATGTTTCTTCACTTCCGGTTCGGCCGACGTCAAGTTGCGCCGGTAGTCGAAATAGGCGGTGAACAACCACCACAAAAAGTAAAATTCAAGAACAATGCTGCTGGCGATCAAGCCGACGCCAACGGCGAGTTCAGAATCAATCATGGTGCGACCCAGAGAGTTGGGATCAAATCGATTCAGTTAGCATACCCTTTCTTTTCCCCATTTCCAACCAGTGTTTATCCTGATCGATGTAAAACTATTAGGCTTCGTGTTGGCGGAACCAGATTCGATTAGGTGCCATTGAGTGGCGCGGCGGTGGGAATCGGGCGCGGTACCTCGAAAGACGTGGATGGGATGAATTCGGCGCTAACCGTGAAATGAAGAGAAAAGTTTTGGGCTTTGTGGAATCCGGCTACAGCGCCACGCCGACCGGCGGCGCGTAACGGCCGGCGGTGATTTGGGCGAGGTCGTCGATCCAGCAGTCGACCGCCAAGGTTTGGTTGAGATACCGGGCGAGGTGGAAGTCGGCCTGTAGACAGCGTTCCAAGAGGTCGACGACGACGTCGGGGTCGGTGCGGACGGCCATGCCGGCGATGCGGCCGTCGACGGCCGGGCGCCACGCGCCGGTGGCGGCGTCGTCGGGCGGGGGGGGGGGCGGGTGCTGGCAATGCAGCACTTCGCGGAACAATTCGGCGGCGAGCCGAACCAACTGCCGGCCGCGAAGCCGTTTGGCGGCGGCTTCTTTGCCGGCCGATTCGATGAACTCGTGCAAGGCGTCGGCCAGCGACGCCGGTTTCAGGGCGGGTTCCGTCAACCCTTCGCGCAGCACCCGCCGCGCCTCTTCCCAATCCGGCTTCGCCAGTTCCAACGCCCAACCGATGCTGCCCTCGGCCGAGGCCGCCAACCGCTCGGCGACGGCCAAATCCGGCACCGCCGCCAACTCGACCAGCAGGCGGGCGACCACGGCGTCGTGCAGCGGCGCGAAGCGCAGCAGTTGGCAGCGGCTGAGGATCGTCGGCAGTTGGGTTTCCACGCTGGTCGCCAGCAGCACCAAAGTGGTGCCGGGCGGCGGTTCCTCCAGCGTCTTCAGGAAGGCGTTGGCCGACTCTTCGTTGAAGCCGTCGGCGTCGTCAACGACGGCCACCTTGCGGCCGGTGCGGGCCGACTTGACCGACAAGCGAGCGCACAGCTCTTGAACGACGCCGATGGGCATTTCGTTCTTGTCGGGCGGTTTGCCGACGAGGTGCAGGTCGGGATGTGCGCCGGCTTGTACCTGGCGACAGGCGTCGCACGTTCGGCAGGGGTCGAGCCGTTCGGCCGGGTGCAGTTCGCAGAGCAGGCTTTGGGCGAGATGCAAGGCGGTCCGCCGTTTGCCGACGCCGTCGGGGCCGACGAAAAGGAAGGCGTGGCCCAGCCGCCCGCGCCGCAGGCCGGCGCGCAACTGCTTCAAGACGGCGTCGTGGCCGAGGAGGGCGGGGGGCGTCATGGGGTGTCGCCAGACGCGATTGGTGCGGAAGCGAAGGCGGCGAGGACGCGGGCCGCCGAGTCGCGGAGGTCGGCGAAGACGGCGTCGGGGTCGCGGCCGGCGTCGATCCGGTGGAACCGGTCGGGCCGCCGCGCGACCTCGGCCAAGTAGCCCGCCCGAACGCGGCGGTGATAGGCGTCGGGCTTGCGCTCCATGCGGTCGGCGCCGGCGCCGCGCCGGTCGGCGGCGGTTTCGTCGGACACATCGAGAACGCCGGTCCAGTCGGGTTCCAGGCCGCCGACGGCGAGCCGACCGACGGTCCAGAGGAAGTCCGGTTCCAGTCCGCCGGCGTGGCCCTGATAGACGACGGTCGCCAGCAAGTAGCGGTCGGAAAGGACGAGTCGGCCCGCCTTCAACGCCGGGCGGATCACTGTTTCGACCAACTGCGCGCGGCTGGCCATGTAGAGCAGGGCTTCGCAGGAGGGAACGACGTCGGCCTTGGTGTTGAGAAGGACGTCGCGGATTTCCTCTCCGACCGGCGTGCCGCCGGGGTCGCGGCAGCAGACGACGTCCCATCCTTGGTCGACCAGCCAGGCGTGCAGTCGGCCGAGCTGGGTCGTCTTCCCGGAACCGTCGACGCCGTCCAACGACAGAAAGACGCCGCCGGGGGTGCGGCGGAGGTGACGGGGATTCGGTGCGAAGGAAAGGTCGTCGCTCATGCGATCACGGTATGGCGGCCGGCGGTCGATCGGCAAGGCGCGACCGCTTTGCTTTTCAACCGGCCTGGCCGTCGCTGCGTTGACTGACGGCCAACTGGCACGCCATTTGCTTTTAGCTCTCGCACGACAAGGATTTGTCTGTTCTTCAATTGGAGGCGGCCACTATGCTGGTTCTGACACGCAAACTGAATCAAAAGATCCGCATCGGGCAAGACATCGTCGTGACCGTGGTTCGCGTGGACGGCGACCGGGTTCGGCTGGGAATCGAAGCCCCCTTGGACGTCGCGGTGCAACGGTCCGAACTGGTCGACTTCCTGTTCGAGCCGAGCGCTCTTTGCGAACCGCACGCCGCCGGCGTTTGAACTCCGTCCCCCACCAGGTCAAAGCCGGTCAATCGGACGGTGTCGCGTCGACGTCACGGGCTTTCGGGCGTTTCGGTTCGACGGAGTCGATCTCCGAGGCTTTGACGATGTCGCGGGTACTGGCGGCGCGGTCGATGGTCAGCACGCCGTCGAGATGGTCGTACTCGTGCTGAACGACGCGGGCGGCGAAGCCGGCGGCTTCAATACGGCACGGTCGAGCCTCGCGGTCGAGAAAGTCGACGACGATGCGGCGGTGTCGCGGAACCAGCACCAGAAGCTCGATGAAACTGAGGCAGCCTTCCCAGGCGCTGCGTTTCGCGGAACTCGTTTCGACGAGTACCGGATTGATAAAAATGACGACGGATGGATTGCCGTCCGGTTCCGCCTCCGGGCCGACGGCGGCGAGAAACACGCGCCGGTCGTCAAAAACCTGCGGCGCCGCCAGCCCGACTCCGCCTTCCGCCGACATTGTTTCCAAAAGGTCGTCGAGAAATAGTTGGAACTCCGGGCGGTCGATTTCTTCGATCGGCACCGGACGGGCCGGTTTTCTCAAAATGGGTTGTCCCAATTTGGCCACGTCCAGCTTCATTCCGACCTCTCCTGTTCCAACGCCGTCGCAACCGCGCCCGTCTATGTTTGCGATTCACCGTTCTACAGCGTTGAGAGGTCGTCGAGTCGTCGAAGTGGACCTCCGAATCGTCAGGAGTCGAAGATGAGGCGGCGGGCCGCTTCAGGATCGGCTTCCGCGAGCGCGTAGACCGAAATCGGCCGCCGACCGGCGGCGCTCACGTCAACTTCGACAGTGGGCCTTCGCCGCAGAAGTCGGGGTTGCCGAACTTGGCGATGCGGTGGCCGAAGCCGTGGGCCAGCGACAAGAGCAGACGGTTGTGCGAGGTCTTCTCGTACTTGAGCGATCGGCCCATCTTAAAGTCGAGGCCGCCGCCGATGAGTACGAACGGAATGTCGTCGAGGGTGTGTGAATTCCCCTTGCCCAGCTCGTTCGTCCAGACGATCAGCGTGTTGTCGAGCAGGCTGCCGCCGCCGCCCGGTTCCGGCGTCTCCGCCAGCCGTTTCGTCAAATAGGCGAGCTGCTCGGCGAACCACTTGTTGATACGGGTCAGTTCTTCCTGGGCCTTCTTGTCGTCGTCGCCGGCGTGTGAAAGTTCGTGGTGGTTCTCGTCGACGCCGATCCACCGCATCTTCGCCTGGCCCACCGAGTTGGTGTACTGCAAGGTGGCGATACGGTTGAAATCGGCCGCGAAGCCGTTGACCATGAGGTCGATCTGCAGCTTGCTGATGCGCGGGATGTTGTCGTTTTCCTCTTTCACGCCCGGTTCGAGCGTCGGCTCGGCGTGCGCGGGGGCGGTCTTCGTCGGCGTCTTCAGTTCCTGTTCCATCTCGCGGACGAAGGTCGCGTGCTCTTCCAGCAGACGGCGGTCGTCGCCGGCCACGAAGCCGCTGATCTTCTTCAGATCGGCGGTCAGCGGGTCTAAGATGCTGCGGAGGTTTTCCTGGTCTTTCTTCCGCCCGTACAGCTTCTGAAACATCTCGTACGGGTTGTCGATGGGGGCGATCGGCTTGTTGGGGCCGGAGTAGACCATGCGCGTCCAGGTGTCGGCCCGTTCGG
>JBOFFD010000960.1:0-2610 GCA_051648425.1 Planctomycetia bacterium | reverse complement strand
CCTCAGCGGCGCGTCCGACGGCCCCGCGAGTTCGACCGGTTTGCGGCGATAGGACGCGCCGCTGAGGAAAGCGGCGGCTAACGAAGACTCAAAAATTCCGCTCGGGCGGTCAAGTGCGGCGGAATTGGCGTTCGAGGTCTTGCAGGGTGAACTGTAAAATCGTCGGGCGGCCGTGGGGGCAGTGGTGGCTGTCGGCGACGAGGTGGCGCTGGGCCACCAGCGCGTCGATCTCTTCGCGGGTCAGGTGGTCGCCGGCCTTCACCGCCGCTTTGCAGGCCATCATCGACAGGATTTCGTCGAGCATCGCGTCGCGGTTCGGGGCGCGGCCGTGGTCGGCCAGGTGCGCCGCCAAGCCGCGAACCAAGTCGGCGGTCGGCAGCTTCCGCAGCAGGGCCGGGTAGCTGTGCACCAGCACGCAGCGGCTGCCGAATTCGTCGACCCGCACGCCCAATTCTTCCAACAGCGACCGATGCTCCAGCATCGTCCCCACCTCTTCCGGGGCGAGTTCCACCGGCTCGGGCACGAGCAGCTCCTGCACCTCCAGCCGGCCGGCGGTCGCGCGCTGCCGCAGTTGCTCGTAAAGAATTCGCTCGTGCAGCGCGTGCTGATCGACCAGCAGCATCCCCTCGGGCGTCTCGACGACCAAGTACGAGTTGTGCAGTTGCAGCGAGCGCGTCACCGTCGGCGCGGTCGGCGTTGGTGTCGTCGGTGTGACAGTCGGCGCGGGAACGGTTACTTCGACCGGCGTGAAACTCGGCGCCGGGATCGGTTCGTCCCACAAGCGGTTTCGCTGCGAGTTTGGGGCGCGCGACAAGGCGAAGTCGCGATCGACGGCCGCCCGGCGGTGGTCGTCGTTGAACGATGGGGCCGGCGCGGCGAGTGTCGGTGCGGCGGGTGTCGGTTCGGTGTCCGTCGACTCGGCGGCGGCGGTCGCCCAGGGGGGTAGGTCGGCGTCGAAGCCGAGGTCGTCGGCCGGCGCGGACGTCGTCGGCGGCTGGCCCGCCTGTTTGGCTTGCAGTTTCGCCACCAGGTCGGTCTTCAGAAACTTCCCGCGCAGCGACGCCAGCAGCAGACTGTACAGCCTACCCGGCTCGGCGAACCGCACTTCGATCTTGGTGGGGTGCGCGTTGACGTCGACGGCGTCGGGCGGCACGTCCAGGAATAGGAACGTCACCGGATACCGCCCCTGCAGAATCAGCCCGCGGTACGCCTCGGTGACGGCGTGGCCCAGTGAACGGTCGCGGATGTAGCGGGTGTTGCAGAAGAGGTACTGCCAACGGCTTGTCGGTCGATCGACCCGCGGATCGGCGACGACGCCCGAAACCGCGTAGCCGTCGCGTTCCTCGTGGATGGGGATGAGCGCGTCGGCGACGGCGTCGCCGAAGAACAGGCGGACGGTTTCCGCGCGATCCAGGCCCGGCGGCCGTTCCTGCACCGTGCGACAGTTGTGGATCAGCTTCAGACCGACGGCCGGGTAGGCCAGGGCGAGGCGGGTCATCACTTCGACGACGTGGCCGGCTTCGGTCTGTTTGTTTTTCAAGAACTTGCGGCGGGCGGGGACGCTGGCGAACAGGTGGCGGGCCTCGACGACGGTGCCGACGGGGCAGCCGCAGGCGCGGACCTCGCCGATATGGCCGTGGTCGACGTCGATGCGGGCGCCGGCTTCCTGGCCGAACGGCTTGCTTTGCAGCGTGAACTCGCTGACGCCGGCGATGGAGTTGAGGGCTTCGCCGCGGAAGCCGAAGGTGCGCATGGCGAAGAGGTCGTCGGCGGTGCGCAGCTTGCTGGTGGCGTGGGGCGCGACGGCGGCGGCGAGTTCGGCGGCGGGGATGCCGACGCCGTCGTCGACCACGCGGACGAGGTCGCGGCCGCCTTCGACCAGTTCGACGACCACGGCCGAGGCGCCGGCGTCGATGGCGTTTTCGACCAATTCCTTCACCACGCTGGCCGGCCGTTCCACCACCTCGCCGGCGGCGATTTTGCTGACGACGTCGGGGGGCAGCGGGCGGATGGTCGGCATCGTCGTTTCACGTCTCCAAGGGGGCGCCCGGTCGCGCCGTACGAGGTAGGATACGACCTTGCGGAAGTTCCGTCCGCGCGGGCGGGGTTGGGTTGTGCCGATGTTGGTGGCGACGACGCGCGACGACGTTCCGTCCGCGCGGGCGGGGTTGGGTTCCCACGTCGTCGCCGTGTCTTCGTTAGCCGCCGCTTTCCCGGTCGGTGCGAGTGGGTGCGGCGTAGACGGCGAAGGCTGCGGGGGATGGGTTGGCTTCTCTGGTCGCGGAGCCGAGGGAACTCGGCGGAAACCATGGTTTTCTTCAGCGATTTCAGTCCGAAAAGACGAAAAAAGGACCGGGGGCGGCGGCCGCGCGCGGCGTTTGCGCCGCGTCCGGCCGGACCGTTCCAGGCTGATCGATTCGGCCTCTTTTTCACGATCGAAAGGCCAACGGTTCCTTGCTCGGTCGACGGCTGTGGGGAATGTTTGCGGCGAGTGCATGAGGGAGAGCTTCAGCGCTCGGCTCGCGGCAGCGGGCAGCGACTGGCAAGGGATTGAATCGCTTGGAGGATAGAATGATCCGGATGTGGTTGGCCTCTATCGCCGCCATCCTG
>JBOFFD010000959.1:0-3310 GCA_051648425.1 Planctomycetia bacterium | reverse complement strand
AATCACCTTGAAGTACCTCGCGTCGGCGGCGCGGGCGGCGTCGGCCTCTTCGATTTGCGCGTCGACGGCGGCCAGTTCCGCCAGCACGTCCTGCTCGGCGTCAAGGACGAACAATGGCTGGCCGACGGCCACCGTGTCGCCTTCCGCGACCAACACTTCCCGCACCAAAGCCCCCACCGGCGCCACCACGCTTACCACGCCGCCAACCGGTTCCAGCCGACCAAGCGCTTTCACCGACGACCGGACCGCCGGTTTGCCGTCGGCCGCCGCCACCGTTTCAATGCCGGGGACGTCGTTCGAGCGAACGGCGAGGCCCGCCGCGACGACGGCCGCCAACCCTAGACAGAACGCCCGAACCGGACGACGGGCCATCCGCGTCCAATCGGACGGGCGCGCGGTTGCGGCGGCGCGACGGTCGGCGGGAGGTGGGGTCGGCGTCATTGAGCGGTCTCCACGGTGGCGGAATGGGTCGCCGTCGTCCGGCGAACTGGTAGGGGTGGACCGCCACTACGAATCAGCGCGGCGGTGTTCAAACCGCTTATCAGCTTATTGTGCCGTAGCCGGACGTGTTCGACAAGTGGAATCGGCGTCTTCGGCCGCCGCAGCTTTGTACGGCGCGGCGGCGGTCGTCAGTAGTGCATGCCGCTGCGACGGTGGTGAACGGCCGCTCGGCTGCCGTTCAACAGGCCGCCGACGGCCGCTTCCATCGTGAAGACGGTGTGGTCGCCCGTGGTCAAGGCTCCTGAAACTCGGCCGGCGAGATAGGCGGCGCAAACCTTCGGCGCCAGAATCCCTTCACCGAGGTCGGCCATTTCGATTCCGTCGAACGGATCGGCGTCGATCGGCTGCTTGCGGCCGAAGTGGACCAGCAACGATTTGTCGCCTTCGGGCATCACGGCCACCGTCATCACCGCCTGTCGGCCTTCCTCGGTCTGAAGCCAGCCGGCCGTCGAACGGCTGTTCTGCATGGCGAACGTGACCATCAGCGGGCGGAACGACGACTGCATGACCCAACTGGCGAGCATGGCGCGGCGCCGACCGTCGCGGCGCCAACCGATGATGTACAACCCGGTGGGAATGCGGCCGACGGCCGCCGCCAGGTCGTTTTCGCGCGACAGCGAGGTTTCCGTCAGCGGGTCGACGGCCGCCCGTTCACCCGCACCGGCCACGTCCTCGGTCATCGCCTCGTCTCCCGCGTCGCGCCAAGCCGTCGGCCTGCCTCGGCCGCTCGGCCGTCGCCGAGAATCCGAACCACGGCGTTTCCAGGGCGATGACGGATTGTAGGGTCGAGGGTGTTTTTCGGGTAGCGGACGGCGCGCCGGCTTGTTAGCATCGAATTCGTCCGACCGATTCCTTCCTACCGATCCTCCCATGCCGAACCGCGGCCGCCGCCGCAGGAGACCGCTCCCGATGAACGTCGCCGTCTTTTCGACCGCCGTGTTCTGGGGAATGACGCTGCTCGGCGCCGACGTTCCCACCATTACGCCCGCCGTCGTCGCGCGCGACGCCCTGCCCGGCACCGAGCTGCTGACGATGCAGGGCGACCTTTCCGCCCAAATGGTGGCGGCGGTCGACCGCCATCTCGTCGAGTTGTCGGCGGCGTCGGTCGAAAAGCGGGCGGGGAAATGGAATCGCGATTTTTCGTCGCCGGCGGCGTACGCGGCCTCGGTGCAACCGAACCGCGCCCGTTTCCGCCGAATCATCGGCGCGGTCGATTCGCGGCTGCCGAACCCGGAAATGGAACTGCTCGCCTCCACCACCGCCTCGGCCCGCGTCTTCGAGAACGACGCCGTCGTGGTCGACGCCGTCCGGTGGCCGGTCTTTCCCGGCGTTCACGGCGAAGGCTTGTTGGCCCGGCCGCGCGATCCGAACAAAGCGCCGGTCGCGTTCGTCGTGGCGCTGCCCGACGCCGACCAAACCCCGGAAGCCGCGTTCGGGTTGGACGGCGCGCCGGCGAACCGGGCGTTCGCGCGGTCGCTGGCCGAGGCCGGCTGCGTGGTCGTCGTGCCGACGTTGATCGACCGGCGCGACGAATGGTCGGGCAACCCGAATGTGCGGTTCACCAACCAGCCGCATCGGGAATGGATTTATCGGCAGGCGTATCAGATGGGGCGACATCTGATCGGCTACGAGGTGCAGAAGACGTCGGCCGCGGTCGATTGGCTGGAAGCCGAGGCCTCGCGGCGTGGGGTGAAGGAACCGGCGGTCGGGGTGGTTGGCTACGGTGAGGGCGGCCTCGTGGCGTTTTACGCGGCGGCGGCCGACGAACGGATCGACGTCGCACTGGTGGCGGGCTACTTCGGGCCGCGGGAAGCCGTGGCCGAGGAACCGATTTACCGCAACGTCTTCGGCCTGTTGGACGAGTTCGGTGACGCGGAGACCGCGTCATTGATCGCACCGCGCGGCCTGGTGGTGGGCGGCCCCGATGGACCGATCGTGACCGGACCGCCGGCGCCGCGGCCGGGGCGGACAGGGGCGGCGCCCGGCCGACTGGCGGCGGTGGCGGCGTCCGACGCCGAGCGCGAGTTGCGGCGGGCGCGAACGCTGGTCGGCCGGCTGGCGGCCGCGGGCGACCGCTTGGTCGGACCGATCGCCGGCGACGCGCTGGAAGTCGGGTTCCCGGCGTTTTTCAAACTGCTTGGCGCGAAAGAAGTGACGCCCGCCGCCGCCGGCTCCGCCTGGACCGACGCACGCACGGGATCGTTCGTCGACGATCGACAGCAACGACAGGTCGCGGAACAGACGGAACACACGCAGCGGCTCTTACGGCGGTCGCCGTTCGCCCGGCAGGAGTTTCTGAAAAAAGCGCCGACCAACGATCTGAATGCGTTTCAGAAGGCGAACGTGGAGTATAAGAAGTATCTTTGGGAGGAAGTGTTCGGCCGGCTGCCCGACCCGTCCGTCCCGTCCGCGCCGAAAACGCGCAAACTGTTCGATCGACCGAAATGGACCGGCTACGAAGTCGTGCTGGACGTCTGGCCGGGGGTGTACGCCTGGGGCTACTTGCTCATTCCCAAGGACGTGAAGCCGGGCGAGAAACGACCGGTGGTCGTCTGCCAGCACGGGTTGGAGGGCGTGCCCAACGACGTCGTCACGGAAGACCCGAACGAACGGAATTTCGCCTACTATCACGGCTTCGCGGCGAAGTTGGCCGACCGCGGGTTCGTCACCTTCGCGCCGCACAATCCGTATCGCGGGCAAGATCGTTTTCGCCTGCTGCAACGCCGCTTGAATCCGCTGAAGAAGACGCTGTTCTCGGTGATCTTAGGGCAGCACCAGCGGATTCTGGAATGGCTGGCGACGCAACCGT
>JBOFFD010000958.1:0-4532 GCA_051648425.1 Planctomycetia bacterium | reverse complement strand
GGGGCGAGGAAGCTGTCGTGCTTTTCGGCGGTGAGGCCGGTGAGCGGGTAGAAGAGGTGGGCGTAGTGGGTGGCGCCCTTCTCGATGGCCCAATCCTTCATGGCGGCGGCGACGGAATCGGCGACGCCGGGGTCGAGCCTTTCACCCTTGCGGATGGTGGCTTGGACGGCCTTGTAGACGGCTTTGGGGAGTCGATCCTTCATCACCGCGTCGCTGAAGACGTTCGACGCGAAGATTTCGCTCGACGGCGTTTCGCGGAAGTTCAACGGCGGTTCCGTTGGGAAGTAGTTCGTCACGGCCGAAATGGCTTCTTGACGCGCGGTATTGCTCATTCGAGTGATTCACCTTCGAGGATAGGCGCGAGACCGGAGCGGGACGGAAGTAGGAACGCGAACGCCGCCCCGTCGCGCGATGTCTTAACAAAACTGTTATGAAATCGCCGGCCGCCGTACAGCGGCCGGTTTCGTCGACGCCGTCGACCGCGTCCGATGCGAGGGGGGAAAGGCCGATTCGGCCTTTCGAGGCCGCGCGCTCCGGCGCGGCGAGGTCGGGCGGGGCGGCCGACGGCGCGCCGCCCCGAATGAACTAAGAACCACGGGACGCGAGAACGGTCTTAGACCGCCACGTCGCCCGCTTCGCCGGTGCGGATGCGGATGCACTCGCCCAGGTCGGTGATGAAGATCTTGCCGTCGCCGATTTCGCCGGTGCGGGCCGAGTTGACGATCGCCTCGACGATCGGGGTGACCTTGTCCTCGGTCGAAACGATTTCGAGCTTGATCTTCGGCAGCAGGTCGACGGTGTATTCGACGCCGCGGTAGGTTTCAACGTGGCCCTTCTGACGGCCGCAGCCGCGGACTTCGGTGACGGTGATGCCGGCGATGCCGATGGCGGCGAGGGCCTTCTTCACGTCGTCGAGCTTGTGGTGGCGGATGACCGCCTCGATCTTTTTCACAGCGAGCCTTTCTTAGAAGAGAGTGGCCGGCGGGTCGGCGCCGGTGGTGTTTCGGTCGACGGCGCCGTCGCGGCGGCGCGGTGGAGTTGGTCGCGGCGGCGGCCCGCCGTCGGCGATCCCGAAGGGAAGCGGCTTTCGCCGCCTTCCCTCCGGAGGCCGCTGAAGTTCGCGCCCGGGCGACGATCAGTCGCGGAAGATGTAGCCTTCTTCGCCGTGCTGCGTGACGTCGAGGCCTTCGCGTTCCTCGGCCGGCTTGACGCGGACGCCAATGAGAACGTCGACGACGACCAGGATGACGAGGGTGCCGACGATGGAGAGTCCGTAGGCCAAGCCGAGGCCGATGAACTGGTTCGTCAGCAGGTTTTCCGGGATGGGGACGGCGGCGACGGCCTTGGAGGCGAAGACGCCGGTCAAAATGGCGCCGAGGGTGCCGCCGACGCCGTGGACGCCGAAGGCGTCAAGCGAGTCGTCGTAACCGAGGGCGATCTTGATTTTCGAGCTGGCGAGATAGCAGACGGCGCCGGCGGCGACGCCCATGACGAGCGAGTGCATCGGCAGGACGAAGCCGGCGGCCGGCGTGATGACGACGAGGCCGGCGACCGCGCCCGAGCAGGCGCCCAGCACGGTCGGCTTGCCGGTGAGAACCCATTCCATCGCGGGCCAGGTCAAGGCGGCCATCGCGGCGCACAGGTGCGTGACGACGAAGGCGTTGACGGCCAACTCGTTCGAGGCGCCGGCGCTACCGGCGTTGAACCCGAACCAACCCACCCACAGCAGCGACGCCCCGATCATGGTCATGGTCAGGTTGTGCGGGGCGATCGGTTCGGTGCCGTAGCCGGCCCGCTTGCCGAGGTACAAGGCGCAGACCAGGGCCGACACGCCCGAACTGACGTGGACGACCAAGCCGCCGGCGAAGTCGAGCGCGTTGGTGGTGCTCATGCCGCCCAGAAGGGCGCGCGGCCCCCAGACCCAGTGGGCCAGCGGGCAATAAATGAGCAGACCCCACAAGACCATGAAGGCGGCCATGGCGCTGAACTTCATGCGTTCGGCGAAGGCGCCGACGATGAGAGCGGGGGTGATGATGAAGAACATCATCTGGTAGATCATGTGCAACTGCCTGGGGATGGCGAGGGCGAAGAAGGGCGGGGTCGCGGGGGTGACCTTGGCGCCGGCGCCGTCGAGTTCCGGCTGGACGCCGTTCAAGAAGGCGAGGTCGAGGCCGCCGATGAGCGTGAGGGTTGTCGAGCCGTCGGCGCTCTTCATCAAAGGCACGTAGCCGTTCTCCGAGAAGGCGAGGCTGTAGCCGACGAGCACCCACAAGACGGAGCACATGCCCGACATGAAGAGGCACTGCATCATTACGCTGAGGACGTTCTTCTTGCGGACGAGGCCGCCGTAGAAGAGGGCGAGGCCGGGCAGGGTCATCATGAGGACGAGGGCGCTGCTGACCATCATCCAGCACATGTCGGCTCCGTTGAACGGCGCCGGCGGGGCGGGGGCGGCCGGTTCTTCCGCGGGCGGAGGTTCGGCCGGCGCGGGGACGTCCGCCTTTGCTTCAACCTTGGGGTCCGCTTTGGCGTCCGCCTTCGGTTCTTGGGCGATGCTGAAACCGACGGCCGTCGACAAGAGCAGGCCGGCCGCCAACAGGGATTGAAACAATAGACGATTCATGCTGATTTCAGCCCTCCACGGAAGCAACCACGCTAGGCGCGTTCGGCCGTCGTCGCCTCGCGACGCTGGGTCACGTAAACGAACGTCGCCGCTGGACACTTGTTTCTGCACCACTTCGGAACACGCCGGGTGGGAGCAAAGGATATGCCGAAGTTGTATTTGCTACTGGTGGCGATGTCTCGCCTGAAATGAAACTTATGGCCGGAGGTCGGATTTGCTGAAGTTTACTGCCCAATCCGTCGGCAGGTTCCGCTGAAAATAACGGCTGATCATCGATTCGGTCGGGCTGCGGTGCTCTAATTCAGTGCACGACTGCTTATTTTGAAGGATCGAGCCGCAAATCGCCGATTCATTCTGATGGGCGAACCCTTCTCACTCGGCTTGAACGCCCCACCGCCTCGCCCTTCGGATGCTACCTCCCGCACAACGCAACCGAACCCCCCAAACCTCCCTTAATTGCCTCTTCAACCATTCTTCACCCATGTTTCCGAGCTGCGTTTTGTTCCGAAACAAAACATCGTTGGACGGGACGGAACAAACGTCGAGCCGACCCGACCAAATGCGTCACCTACTACTGATCGACGACATGGTGATCACGGAGGATTGTCACCCATGAAGTTGAAAACTGCTGCATCCACGCTTGCTTCGCTGCTGCTGCTCGGTTCGATCGGCACCGCCGATCAGCCGGTGCCGGCCGAAATCGCCCCGGCCGCCCCCGCCCCGGCGGAAGCGGTCGTCGCCGAAGATGCGAAGCCCGCTTGCGCCGCTTGTGCTGAAGAAGAAGAAGAGGAAGAAGCCGAGGCTCCGGCCTGCAACTTCCTCAACTCGCTCATCTTCGGCGACTGCTTCACCGAGAAGACCGGCATCTCCATCAAGGGCCACTTGGTTCAAAGCTTCACGTTCAACCCGGCCGACCCGGTCGACAACTTCAACGGCCCGGTCACGTTCAACGACCGCGCCAATGAATACCAGATGAACCAGCTCTACTTGATCCTGCAACGCGCCGTCGACACCAAAGGCGACAAGATCGACGTCGGCGGCCGCGTCGACCTGCTGTACGGCACCGACGCCGTCTTCACCCAGGCGTTCGGACTGGACGAAGACTTCATCACCGACTCGCGGTTCTACCGCCTGGCGATGCCGCAACTGTACGGCGAACTGTTCGTCCCCGTCGGCGACGGCCTGTCCATCAAGGCCGGTCACTTTTACACCATCATCGGGTATGAAGTCGTCACCACCCCCGACAACTTCTTCTCGACCGTCCCCTACACGTTCCAGTACGGCGAGCCGTTCACCCACACCGGCATCATCGCCAGCCAGACCATCGGCCAGTTCACCATCCACAACAGCATCAACCGCGGTTGGGACAACTGGAACGACAACAACAACGGTCTCAGCTACATGGGCGGCGTGAGCTGGACGAGCTGCGACGAGAAGACCAGCCTGCTCGTCACCTACATCACCGGCCCGGAACAGGACGAACCGAACCGTCCGTTCCAAGGCGTGATCGTCCCGCCGGGCGAAGACGCCAACCGCTGGATGTACAGCGCCGTGCTGCAGCGTCAGGTCACCGACGACCTGAAGTATGTGATTCAGCACGACCACGGCTACCAAACCGCCGGCGCCGTCGACAACTTCGGCAACGCCGCGTCGGCCGAATGGTACGGCGTCAACCAGTACCTGCTGTACACCGTCAATGACAAGTTGGGCATCGGTCTTCGCGGCGAATGGTTCCGCGACGACGACGGCGCCCGCGTGATTCGGGCCCGGTCGTTCTCGGCCCTCAGCCCGGACGGCTCGGCGTTCCCCCCGGGCGCCGCCGGCAACTACTACGCCGTGTCGCTCGCCGCCAACTACGCCCTCACCGACTGCGTCACCCTGCGGCCGGAAGCGCGTTGGGACTGGCAGG